>JAJDTA010000191.1 GCA_022827405.1 Acidimicrobiia bacterium | reverse complement strand
GGTTTGTCACCGGTCCGACCTGGGTCTCCGTTGCCTTGGGATTACCCATCTTGGCGGTCTCGGCGAAGCTCACCAGCTTGTCGACGAATTCGTTGTGGATGCTCTCCTGCACCAGCAGACGCGAGCCGGCAATACAGGTCTGGCCGGTGGCGGCGAAGATCCCGGAGACAGCGCCCTTGACCGCGTCCTCGATCTTACAGTCGTCGAACACGATGTTGGGGGACTTACCGCCGAGTTCGAGGCTGACGCGCTTGATGTCCTTGGCCGCCGTCTCGTAGACCCGCGCCCCGGTCAGCGACGAGCCGGTGAACGCGACCTTGCGCACCTTGTCGTGCTCGACCAGCGGCTGGCCCAAAGCCGGGACTCTTCGGATTCCACCCCTCCGCTCGTGCTGGCTTTGGTCGACAACTGGGGCGGCCTTGCCAAGAGCCTTGACAATGTGGCCGACCACGCTTTGCTGGCTTCCTTGGAACGGTTGTGGGCCGAGGGCCCGGCTGTCGGCCTCTTTGTGGCTGTGGCCGCCGACCAACTGTCCAAGGTGAGCCGGGCCATTCAAGCCGCCACCCCCCAGACCTTCGTCTTCCGCCTAGGCGACCCCGCGCTCTACCGCCAATGGGGAGTGAGCGTGGAAGATCCGGCAACCTTGCCTCCCGGTCGGGGATTCGCCGTCCCGTCGGGTATCGAGCTACAAGTCGCAGTTCCCGACGGTGGGCTGGCCGACGCGGTAGCCGCAGTCGCCGCCACTTGCCCCCAGTCCGGCGGCCCGCCGTTGGTGGAGAGCTTGCCCGCGATTGTCGGTCCCACCTGCTTGGACCAGGCGCTCTTGGACGAATCCCCGTGGTACCTCCCGCTGGGCCTGAGTGACGACACGCTGGCTCCGGCCGGCCTAACCCTCTATCCCGGCGAGCACGCGCTCATTCTTGGGCCAGCCCGGTCGGGTCGATCCGCGGCGTTGGCCTTGTTGGCTGAAGTAGCCGCAGCCTCCGGGGGGCGGGTGATCGCATTGGTTCCTGGGGGGTCGCCACTGGCCAATTGTTCCGGCATAGACCTTGTAGCCGGGGGCCCACCCGGGCTGCTGACCGCAACGAGTGAGGCCGACCATCCCACCTTGGTGCTCATCGACGACGCCGAGACGGTCCCCGACCCCAATGGCGACCTGAAAGCACTGGCCGCCGACTGCCGCCCCGGCCTGCACATCGTGGCCGCTGGCCGCGCCGACCGCCTCCGCACCGCCTACGGCCACTGGACCGCCGAGATCCGCTTCTCCCGCACCGGCGTCCTTCTCCAACCCACCCCCCTTGACGGCGATCTGTTCACCATCCAACTCCCCACCCGCCCCGCGCTTCCGTCAATCCCCGGCCGCGGCTACCTAATCCAAAACGGCACCCCCATCATCATCCAAATCGCCGCAGCGAGAACCGAGGGGACTGGCTAAACGTCGTTGCGGAGGAGGTCTTCGTAGGTCTCGCGGCGGACGACTAGGCGGGCGTCGCCGTTGTGGGCGAACACCACGGCAGGGCGGAGGACCTTGTTGTAGTTGGAGCCCATGGAATGGCCGTAGGCGCCGGTTACCGGGGTGGCCAAAATGTCGCCCACCGCGATGTCGCTGGGTACCCGGCCGTCTCGCACCAAGAGGTCGCCCGACTCGCAGTGCTTGCCCACCACCCGCACGGTCTTGTCGCGGTTGCGGTCGACAGCCCGGGGGAGGAACGTCTCATAACCGCTGCCGTACAGCACCGGGCGGGGGTTGTCGCTCATGCCGCCGTCGACCGAGACATAGGTGCGAATTCCCGATAGCTCCTTGATGGTGCCCACTTCATAGAGCGTCACCGCGGCAGCCGCCACCAGGGCTCGGCCAGGCTCCACGCTCACCGGAGCGGCGAAGCCGACCGACTGGCAGGCCTCGGAAATGGCCGCGGCCCATTCGGTGATGGTGGGCGCCGATTCCCCCTCCACGTAGGCCACGCCCAAGCCGCCTCCCAGTGATAGCTCGGGCAGGCCGTAGGGCTGGGCGAATCCGGCGATCACCTCGACGGCCTGCTGGAAGGAGCGCAGCTCGAACACTTGGCTGCCGATGTGGGCGTGCAGGCCCACCAACTCCATGGAGTCGGCCTCCTGGGCCCGGCGGATGGCGGCATCAGCCAGTCCGGTGGAGGCGGTGAAGCCGAACTTGGTGTCGTCCACTCCGGTGGTGACGTATTCGTGGGTATGAGCTTCCACTCCCGGGGTGATCCGCAGAAGCACTCTCGGGCGGGCGCCAGTGGCGGCGTGAAGGGCGTCGAGCCGGTCGAGTTCGTCGAACGAGTCCACCACGATGCGGCCCACCCCGGCTTCGACCGCAGCAGCGAGTTCGTCAGCCGACTTGTTGTTGCCGTGCATCACCAGCCGATCCCCGGGCACGTTCGCGGCCTGGGCCACGTGCAGCTCTCCGCCGGTGGCCACGTCCAAGTCGAGACCCTCCTCGTGAACTAGACGGGCCATGGCCAGGCACAAAAACGCCTTGGAGGCGTAGGCCACCGACCCATCGAACTCGGCTCGGGCTTGGCGACACCGATCCCGCATGTGGGCTTCGTCGTAGACAAACAGCGGGGTGCCGAATTCCCCGGCCAGGTCAAGCACATCGCAGCCGGCGATCAACAGCCGCCCCTCGGGTCCCACCGAGGCGTTGTCAGGCAGTAGGTGTTGGGGCAAAGACGACACAACCAGCCCCCTACATCGACTCGGGGGCGTTCACGCCGAGGGTGCCGAGGCCGACGGCCAGGCCCACCCGGGCGGCGTCGATCAGCACCAGGCGGGCCTGGGTCAGCTCGGGGGCGATTCCGGTGCCCACCACGTAGCAGTCGTGGTAGAAGCTGTGGACTGCGGCGGCAAAGTCCCGCAGCCAGGTGGTCATGCGATGAGGGGCGCGCTCATCAGCGGCGGCGGCGATCACCTCGCCCAAGGTGGAGAGCTGGCGCATTATCTCCAGCTCCCTCTCGTGGACCAGCAGGCTCAAGTCCACCTCGTCGATGCTCAGGCGCACCACCCCATCGGCCTGGGCTCGGGCCGCGATAGAGCACACCCGGGCATGGGCCATCTGCACATAAAACACCGGGTTCTCCATCACCTGGGCCGCAGCCTTGGCTAAATCGAACGTCGGCGCGGTGTCCATGGATTGGAGCAGATAGGTGAACCGGGTGGCGTCGGCGCCCACCTCGTCGATCACATCGCGCAGCTCGATTAGGTCACCAGTGCGCTTTGACAGCCGCACCTCCTCGCCGTCGCGCTCCAGTCGCACCAACTGGGTTACCGCCACCTCCAAACTGGCGGGGTCGCAGCCCAGCGCGGCCATGGCCGCCTTCATCCGGGCCACATAGCCGTGGTGGTCGGCCCCCCACACGTTGATCAGCAGGCCACCGTGGCCAGCCCGGTCGAGCTTGTCGCGGTGATAGGCGATGTCGGGCAGCAGGTAGGTGTACTCCCCATCAGACTTGATGAGCACCCGATCTTTGTCGTCGCCGTGGTCGCTGGAGCGCAGCCACAAGGCCCCGTCGGCCTCATATGAGGCTCCAGCCTCGTCTAGCGCCACCAGCGCGTCGTCTATGGCCCCAGAGTCCACCAGCGCCTGCTCGCTCGACCATGTGTCAAACGCCACCGCCATTGAGCCCAGAACGTCCCGCTGGTCGGCCAACGCCCGCTCCCTCCCCCACTGGCGGGCATCGGCATCTGCGGGCATCTCCGGAGCCCATTCGGCGATGTACTGACCGTTGTAACCGTCCTCGGGGACCGGCTCACCGGCCCGGAGGGCGGCAAGGGAAGCGCCGTAGAGCTCCATCTGAGTGCCCCGGTCATTGATGTAGAACTCCCGCTGCACCCTGTAGCCACACCACTCCAACAGCCGAGCCACTGCGTCGCCGTAGGCCGCTCCCCGGCCGTGCCCAGCGTGAACCGGCCCGGTGGGATTGGCGCTCACGAATTCCACGATCACGGTGCGGCCCTGGCCCTGGTTCTGGCGCCCGTAGCCATCGACACCGGCTGCCACCGCGTCGGCTACCACGCTGTGCAACCAGCTCGGCGCCAATCGGAAGTTCACGAACCCGGGCCCGGCCACACTCACCTCGGCCACGTGTTCAGGCCGGTTCTCCTCCAGCCAGGCGGCCAACTCCGCCGCTAGCTCTCGAGGATTGCGCCCCGCCCCCTTGGCGATGGCCAGCGCCGCGTTGGACGACCAGTCGCCATGCTCCCGCCGCGCCGGTCGTTCCAACCCGACCAAGAAGTCGGCAGGCAGGTCAACGCCCGCGGCCGCGAGCGCGCCGCGCAGGGCATCAGAAAGGGAGGTGCGAATGTCGGCCATGAACTGGCACATGGTACCGATGCCCCGCTGGGTATACTCACCCAGTTACTGCCCACGTAGCTCAGGGGATAGAGCACTTGCCTCCGGAGCAAGGGGCCGCAGGTTCGAATCCTGCCGTGGGCGCAATGTGATGTCGCGGGACATCGGAACATTGTGAACCTGCGCGGGCGGGTGTTTTTCATGT
>JAJDTA010000215.1 GCA_022827405.1 Acidimicrobiia bacterium | reverse complement strand
AGTTGGTGGTTGTGTCGTTGGTGAGAGACATTCTGGATCGAGGCCTCACGGTGGCCATCGGCTCAGAAACCGGAGTGGCGCCGTTGGCCGAGTGCTCGCTGATTGTGGCCCCCTACGAAGTCGCCGGCCAGCCGGTGGGCTCCATCGGGGTGTTGGGCCCCACCCGCATGAACTATCCCCAGGCACTGGCGGCGGTGGCGGTAGTGAGCCAGAACCTGGGCAACAGGCTGTCGGCCCCCTAACTCATGGCTTCTGACTTCTACGAGCTGCTCGGCGTGGGCCGAGACGCCACCGAGGACGACCTCAAGAAGGCGTTCCGCAAGCTGGCCCGCCAGTACCACCCCGACGCCAACCCCGACAATGCCGATGCCGAGGCCAGGTTCAAGGAGATCGCGCTGGCTTATGAGACGCTGAGCGATCCCCAAAAGCGGGCTCACTACGACCGCTTCGGCACCGCGCCGGGGGCGGCCGGTGGGGGTGACCCGTTCTCGGGCATGAACCTGAACGACATATTCGACGCCTTTTTTGGGGGCTCGAACCCGTTTGGCGGCAGCCCGTTCGGCACTGCTGGCGGGCGGACTCGGACCGGTCCGCAGCGGGGTGCCGATCTCGAGGCGGTGCTGACCCTCGAATTCGAAGAGGCGGTGCTGGGCACCGACGCCGAGGTGGCCGTGCGCACCGCCACCGTGTGCGAATCGTGCGACGGCCGGGGCGCAGCTGAGGGCACCCAGCCGGTCACCTGTGGCACGTGCGACGGAATGGGCCAGGTGCAGCGGGTGCGCCAGTCGATTCTCGGCCAGATGGTGACCCGCACGGTGTGCGATGTCTGCTCTGGGTCTGGCGAGGTGATCGCCGACCCGTGCCGTGAGTGCGGGGGCGACGGCCGGGTGGTGGGCGACCGGGACTACACGGTGACCGTGCCCGCCGGCGTAGGCCACGGGTCCACGCTGCGGGTGGCTCGCCGGGGCGCAGCCGGCCCTCGGGGCGGCCCTCCCGGCGACCTGTACGTGCATATCGACGTGCGACCCCACTCTCGCTTCGAGCGCGAGGGCGACCATTTGGTTGATCAGCTCCGCCTGACCATGGTCCAAGCCGCCCTTGGGGTCAACGTCAAGTACGAGACGCTCGACAGCGTGGAAGATCTGGACATCCCCGCGGGCACCCAGAGCGGCCAGGTGTTCCGCATCAGAGGCCGGGGCGTGCCCCGCCTCGAAGGCCGGGGCCGGGGAGATCTCTTGGTGCAGGCGGTGGTGGAGACGCCCACCGGGTTGAGCGACGACGAGATCGACTTGCTCCACCAGCTTGCCGAACTGCGGGGCGAAGAGGTGGCGCCCACCACGAGGAAGCGACGACGTGAAGCCCGGCGGAAGTGACGGCCCCCACGTTTTCGTTGAAGACCTAGACCATCTAGAGCTGCGCGACGAGGACCACCACCATCTAACGAAGTCACTCCGACTTCGGCCCGGAGACCCCTTCACCGCGTCCGACGGGGAAGGTTCATGGCGGATCTGCCGCCTGGGGTCCGGCCCCGAAGGCGAGGTTGAGCCTGTAGGCGAGGTGATGTACGTGGAGGCCCCCCAGCCGCCCCTCACCATCGGCTTCGCCCTCATCAAGGGAGGCCGCCCCGAGCTAGTGGTGCAAAAGCTCACCGAACTGGGTGTGGACGCCATCATCCCGTTCACCGCCGACCACAGTGTGGTCCGCTGGAAACCCGACCGAGCAACCCGCCAAACCGAGCGCCTCCGCCGGGTAGCCCGAGAAGCAGCCATGCAAAGCCGCCAAGTGCGCCTCCCCGAGATCGGCGAGCCCACCGACTTCGCCACCCTGGCCGCCCACCCCGGCGCCATCCGAGCCGACATCACCGGCAACCCACCCTGCCTAGATCACCCCACCGTCCTGGTCGGCCCCGAAGGCGGCTGGTCAGAAGCCGAACGCCACCAACTCGGCGCCATCCGCCTCAGCTCCTCCGTCCTGCGCTCAGAGACAGCGTCCATCACCACCGCCGCCCTCCTAACCGCCCTCCGCGACGGCCTGACGGCTACCAGCTAGGAGCGCTCCTCAATGGGGGTGTAGGTGCGTTCGGTGGAGCCGGTGTAGACCTGGCGGGGGCGGGCTATGCGGCTGTCTTGTTCTAGGAGCTCTACCCAGTGGGCCAGCCAGCCGGCGGTGCGGGCGATGGCGAACAGCACGGTGAACATCTCGGTGGGGAAGCCCATCGACTGGTAGATGAGGCCGGAGTAGAAGTCCACATTGGGATATAGCCGGCGGCTCACGAAATAGTCGTCGGCCAGGGCCACTTCTTCCAGCTTGAGGGCGATGTCGAGCAGCGGGTTGGAGCCGGTCACCTCGAACACGTCGTAGGCCGCCTGCTTGATGATCCGGGCCCGGGGGTCGTAGTTCTTGTACACCCGGTGGCCGAACCCCATCAGGCGGGTCTCGCCGGCTTTGACCGCTTTGATGAACGGGTCGATGTTCTCGTAGCTGCCGATTTCGTCGAGCATCTCCATGACGGCCTGGTTGGCTCCGCCGTGGCGGGGTCCGTACAAAGAGCAGGCCGCGGCGGCGATCACCGAGTAGGGGTCGGTATGGGCGCTGCCCACCACCCGGGCGGTGCTGGTGGAGCAGTTCTGCCCGTGATCGGCGTGGGTGATGAGCAAAAGGTCGAGCGCCCGTCTGAAGGCTGGATCGCACTCATAGGTGGGCTCGGCGATCTTGAACATCATCGACAGGAAGTTGGAGGCGAAGTCCAGATTGTTGTCGGGGTAGACGAACGGCAAGCCAGTGTTGAACCGAGCCCCGGCGGCGGCCACGGTGGGCACCTTGGCGATGAGTCGCACGATCTGGTGCATACGGTTCTCGGGGTCTTCGATCTCCTTGGCCTCGGGGTAGAAGGTGGACAGCGCCGCGATGGTGGACACGAACATGCCCATGGGGTGCGCGTCGTGGAGGAACGACTCCATGAACCGCTTGCGGAAGCGCTCGTGGATGAAGGTGTGGTGGGTGATCTCGTGTACCCACACGGCGTATTCGCCGGGGGTGGGCAGTTCGCCGTGGAGCAACAGGTAGGCCACCTCCAGATAGGTGGAGTGCTCGGCAAGCTGCTCGATGGGATAGCCCCGATAGCGAAGGATCCCGTTCTCGCCATCTACCTCGCTGACCGCGCTGGTGGTGGCCGCCGTAGTGCTGAAGGACGGGTCCAAGAACCAGACGTTGGGGAGTAGTTTGCGCCACGCTGCGGCATCCACACCACCGTCGACAATCGGAACCTCTACTGCCTCACCGGTCCGATTGTCGGTGATTGTTATGGACTCAGGCACGCACGGCTCCTTTCCCTGCTCCCTCCGGCGCTGCCGCAGCATACCCCAGGATGCTGCGATGGCCCTAGGGAGAGCGCTTCGCTGGGGTCGAAGAGGGATGTCAAAGGGGGGTGTTGTCGTGGCGGCGGCGGGGGAGGGCCTCCCGCTTGGACTCCAGCAGCTCCAAGGCCGCGGCCACCTCCCCCCGGGTGTCAGCCGGATCGATCACCGCGTCGATCGAGCCCCGCTCGGCCGCGATGTAGGGATTCAGGTAGCGCTCTTCGTAAGCGGCCTCCAGCTCGGCCCGCTCCTCGGGGCTGGACCGGCGGTGGACGATCTCCACCGCTCCCCGGGCGCCCATTACCGCGATTTCCGCTGAGGGCCAGGCCAAGGCGATGTCGTTGCCCATGTGCCGGGAGTCCATCACGATGTAGGCCCCGCCGTAGGACTTGCGCAGGGTCACGTTCACCCGGCCCACCGTGGCCCGGGCATAGGCGAAGGCCAGCTGGGCGCCATGGCGGATGATGCCCCGCCATTCCAGGTCTTTGCCCGGCTGGAAGCCCGAGGTGTCCACAAAGGTGACCAGCGGCAGGTTGAAAGCGTCGCAGAACGACACGAACCGGGCGCCTTTCTGGCTGCACGCAATGTCGAGGGTGCCGGCCAGGCTCTGGGGCTGGTTGGCCAGGATCCCCACCGGGCGTCCGGCCACGGTGGCGAAGGCGCACACCAGGTTGGCGGCCCAGTCGGCCTTGTACTCCAAAAGGTCGCCGTCGTCGGCCACTGCCCGGGCCACGTCTCGCACGTCGTAGCTGCCCAGCGGCGATTCGGGCAGCAGGTCGCGCAGCTCTGGGGTGGGGCGATCAATGGGGTCGTCAACCGGCCACCGGGGCGGCAGCTCGTCGGCGTGGGCGGGCAGCAGGCTCAACAGCGCGCCCACCAGATCGGAGGCGGCCTCTCTGTCCTCCACCAGGAAGGCAGCCACCCCGCTGCGGCGGGAAAGTTGTCCGGCGCCGCCCAGGGTCTGGTTGCTGATGGCCTCCCCGGTGAACTGGGTAACCATGCGGGGACCGGAGACAAAGGCGTAGCTGTCTTCGGTGGCGATGGCGATGTCGGCCAGGCCCAGCAGAAGGGCCGGCCCCGAAACGGCCGGACCGGTGGCGCAGAAGATGATGGGCACTTGTCCTGAGCAGTTCACCACCGCCTTGGCCACCCGTCCCCATCCCATGGTGGCCGCGATGCCCGAGTCGATGTCGGCGCCCGACGAGGAGATGAACCCCACTAGGGGAAGGCGGCGCAGAAGGGCCTCCTGGGCGGCCCGCTCCAGCGTCTCGCTGTCGGCCGGGCTCAGCGCCCCGCGGTCGGCATCGTTGTCCTCCACCTCGAAGGCCACGCATTCCCGGCCGTCGTAGGAGTCCAGCCAGGCTCGGGCCGATCCCGGTGACCCGGCCCGCAGCGGGACCCTGTTCGGGCGATTCCCGGTGGCAGTCTTGGCATCAGACATGGTGGGCATCAGTCTCGCACTGGGCTCAGCTCGGGTACACCCCGGCCTGGTCATAGCCGCGGGTGCCCACCACTTCGAAGATCACGTCGCGCACCGCCCGGGTGATGGCCGACGGGGCCACCTGGCGGCTGAAGATCATGCCCACCGAGCGGGGGACCAGGCCGGTGATGGGGATGCGCCGCCACGGGCCGTCGTCGGGGGCGGCGGTGGCGGGCAGGATGGCCGCGCCGAATCCGTCGTGGACCAGGGTGGCGATCATCCGCATGCCGTCGATCTCCGCCCGGGTGGTGAGCACCACCCCCTGTTTCTTGAGCTCCGAGTCGATCTCGTCCCGAAAGGCGGTGCCCTCCGGGGTCAGCAGCAGCTCATGGCTGCTCAATTCGGTGGGCGTGACCGATGATTTGCGGGCCAGCGGGTGGTCGGGCGGGGCGATGAGCAGCCGGTCTTCTTCGAACAGCTCCTCAACCCGGATCTCCGACTCGCGAAGGGGCAGGTTCACCACGGCACTGTGCAGGTGTCCGGCCACAACCTGGGGGAGCAGGCTGGTGGTGGTGGCGGTCAGCACCTGGAGCCGGATATTGGGGTAGGTGGCTTCCAGCGCGGGCAGCACGATGGGTATCAGCCATCGGGCGGTGGAATCGATGATGCCCAGCCGGGTGACGCCGGAGATGTCGTCGCGCATGGCGGCCATGTCGTCGGCGATGGCGTCGGTCTCGGCCCGGATGCGCCGGGCCCTGGCCACCACCGCCTCCCCCTCCTCGGTGAGGGTGCCGGCGTCGCGGTCCACCAGGCGGGTGCCCAACTCTTCCTCCAGTCGGGCGATGTGCTTCGACACATTGGACTGCACAGTGTGCAGCGACCGGGCCGCTTTGGAGAACGTCTTGTGCTCGGCTATCGCCAACAATGCGTCGAGCTGGCGGATGTCCATAGTGGCAATCTACGGCCGACAGTGCGGGCGGATGTCCATGGTGGCTGGGGCGGCGGGCCCGGTCAGCCCTTGGTTCGCTGGCGGATCAGGTTCAGCGCGCTGCCTGCCTGGAACCACTCGATCTGGTCGAACGACAGGGTGTGCTCGGTCGTGATCTCGATGGTGGTCCCGTCGGGCTTGGCTATCTCGACCTGCACGGGTGTGCCGGGGGCCAGCTCGGCCAGACCCAGAATCGAGACTCTGTCGTCCTCGCCGATGTGGTCGTAATCGCCGGGGTTGGAGAAGGTGAGGGCCAAAACGCCCTGCTTTTTGAGGTTGGTCTCGTGGATGCGGGCGAACGACCGGGCGATCACCGCGGCGCACCCCCGGAAACGGGGTTCCATGGCGGCGTGCTCCCGAGACGAGCCCTCGCCGATATTCTGGTCGCCTACCACCACCCAGCGCTGGCCGGCGGCGTGGTAGGCGGCGGCCACGTCGGGGAACGACCCGGTGGACCCGTCGAGCTGGTTCTTGCCCTCGCCGACCGCTCCGGTGAAGGCGTTTACCGCTCCCAGGTACAGGTTGCCGGAGATGTTCTCCAGATGGCCCCGGTAGCGCAGCCACGGCCCAGCCATGGAGATGTGGTCGGTGGTGCACTTGCCCTGGGCCTTGAGCAGCACGGGCAGGCGGTGGAAATCCTCGCCGTCCCAAGCGGCGAATGCCTCAAGCACTTGGAGCCGCTCGGAGTCGGGCGACACCCGCACCTCAACCGCGCCGCCGTCGGAGGGCGGGGCCACGAACCCGCTGGCGCCGGGGTCGAATCCCTGGTCGGGCAGCTCGGTGCCCGGCCCCACCATGAGCGCCACCTCGGTGCCGTCGGGGGCGGTGATGGTGTCGTTGGCCGGGTCGAAGTCCAGCGTTCCGGCCAGGGCCAGGGCCACCACCGTCTCCGGGGAGGTCACGAAGGCGTTGGTGGAGGCGTAGCCGTCGTTGCGCTTGGGGAAGTTCCGGTTGTAGCTGGTGACGATGCTGTTGGGGGTGCCGTCGGCCACGTCGTCGCGGCTCCACTGGCCGATGCAAGGCCCACAGGCGTTGGCCAAAACGGTGGCCCCGATGCCCTCCAGGTCGGCCAGCAGGCCATCGCGCTCGATGGTGGCCCGCACCTGCTCGGAGCCGGGGGTGACCATGAGGGGAGACTGGGCGGTGAGCCCGTGGGCCGCGGCGTGGCGGGCGATGCTGGCCGCCCGGGTGATGTCCTCGTAGCTGGAGTTGGTACACGAGCCCACCAGCGCGGCGCTCACCTCCAGGGGCCAGCCGTTCAGCTTGGCCTCGGCCCCCAGATCGCCCACCGGGCGGGCCCGGTCGGGGGTGTGGGGGCCGTTGATGTGAGGTCCCAGATTCGACAGGTCGATCTCCACCACCCGGTCGAAGTAGCCGTCGGGTTCGCTCAACACGGCGTCGTCGGCCCGCAGGTTGTGGGCCGCGGTGTTGGCCGCGTCGGCCACCGCCTCGCGGCCGGTGGCCTTGAGGTAGCGGGCGATGGCGTCGTCGTAGGCGAACAGCGAGGTGGTGGCGCCGATTTCGGCCCCCATATTGCAGATGGTGGCCTTGCCGGTGGCCGACAGCGAATGGGCGCCGGGCCCGAAATACTCCACGATGGCCCCGGTGCCGCCGGCCACGGTGAGGATCTCGGCCACCTTCAGGATCACATCTTTGGGGGCGGCCCAGCCGTCGAGCTCGCCGGTGAGGTGGACGCCGATGAGCTTGGGCCAGCGCACGTTCCAGGGGAATCCGGTCATCACGTCCACCGCGTCGGCCCCGCCCACGCCCACCGCCACCATGGCCAGGCCGCCGGCGTTGGGGGTGTGGCTGTCGGTGCCGATCATCATGCCGCCGGGGAAGGCGTACTGCTCCAGCACCACCTGGTGGATGATCCCCGAGCCCGGCTTCCAGAATCCGGCGCCATAGCGGGCGCACACCGACTCCAAAAAGTCGTACACCTCCTCGTTGTTGTCGAGGGCCGCTGCCAGGTCTCGCTTAGCGTCGATTCGGGCGGAGATGAGGTGGTCGCAGTGGGTGGTGGTGGGCACCTGCACCTCGTTCAGCCCGGCGGTCATGAACTGGAGCCAGGCCATCTGAGCGGTGGCGTCCTGCATGGCCACCCGATCAGGGCGAAGATCCACGTAGGTGGCGCCCCGCTCCGGAGTGACGGTGGGGTCGTCGAGGTGATTGACCAGGATTTTCTCAGCCAAAGTGAGCTCTCGGCCAAAACTCTTTCGGGCGGTGTCGACCCGCTCGTCCAGGGTGGAATACACGTTTTCAATCAGCTCAATGGGGGTGGAAGCGGCTACCGGCATACCTTCGATCCTACGGGCTTTCCGGCGAAATGGCCGTGTCGCAGAACCGGCCGTTTGAAGGGTTCTACTTGGGCCAGCGGCGGTGTTGGCCCAGGGGTTCTACTTGGGCCAGCGGCGGTGTTGTCGGCGGGAGCGGGGGGAGCGGTCGCCGAGGGCCCAGGCCCGGCGCCAGGGGGAGACGTTGGGGCCGGTGAGGCCGGGGGTGGTTCCGGCGTGAGCCCGGCGACGGGCCTGGTACCAGTCGGTGGCGCACTCGTCGGCCAGGGTGGCCACCGCCACCTCGATGCGGGCCGCGAACCGCCGGGCGTTGTCCTCCTCGGTGGGTACCAGGGGATCGCCAAAGGTGATCGTGGTGGCCGACACCTTGGGCACGTTGCGGCCCTTGGGCAGGATGCGATCGGTGCCCTCCACATGGACCGGTACCACCGGCACCCCGCAGCGCACGGCCAGATAGCCGGCCCCGCCCAGGAAGGGCTGGCCCCAGCCATCCGGGCTTCGCCCGCCCTCGGGGAAGATGAGCAGGCTCCAGCCGTCCTCGATGAGCGACGCGGCCAAACGGGCCGAGCGCCGTCCCACTTTGGAGCGCTCGATCGGGATGGCTCCGATGACCAGGGCCGAGGCGGCCGACTTGAGCGCTCCGTTGAAGAAGTAGTCCGACGCCGCGCCCACCACCAGCCGGTTCCGCCACTTGGGGGGAATCGAGGTGAACAGCAGGGGAGTGTCGATGTGGCTGTGGTGGTTGGCGGCGAAGATCACCGGCCCCTCCAGGCGCTCCAGCCGGTCGAGCCCCTGGCGCTGGGGCCGGGCCAGAGTGGCCATGGCCGGCTGCATCACCACTTCGGTGATAAGCCGCCGGGCGGCCCGGGCCGCCGGCTTGCGGGCCCAATCGGTGTCGTAGTCGGCTCCCCGTTTCTTGGATTCGGGTGCAGGCGGCACCCCAACGGGCGGTCGGGCCGCCCGGTACGGGAACTCCAGCTTCGAGATGGCTCGCTTAGCTGACATCGCTATAGGAAGGGTCTGGCCGAGGAAGTTTCCGGTCGGCGGTCGGAATAGGTCTGTCAGCTGACATCGGCCATCAGGATCGGGGGGTTGTGGAGGTGGGTGACGGTGGGCTGGCGGCCCACGGTGTCGCTGGCGATCTCCAGGGCATCTTGGAGGGTCGACGCGGGGCGGAACCCCATGCGCTGCACCGCCCTGGTGTCGCCGCCCACGATGATCACCTCGCCCAGGTGCTGAAGAGCATGCGCCCCCCAGTACCACATGTAGAAGGGATGGACTCCGTGGTAGGCGTACGACGTGCGGTACAGCTGGATGTACCACTCGTCCTCAGCGAACTGGCGCTCGTATTTGGCCTCGATCTCCACTGGGTCGGTGGTGTCGGCCAGCACCTGCTCGAAGAAGTCGATGTAGCTGGGGTGGTGCACCGGGTGGAACTCCCAGCGGGTGGGGTGGCCCATGATCACCACGCCGCCCTCTCGCACCAGCGGGCGGCCCCGATAGAGGTTGAAGAAGTAGCCCAGCCCCAGGCACATGACCAGGATCGGGTTCATCACCGAGTTCACGTTGTAGGGGCAGATGTAGGGCAGGCCCATGGTCAAGATGTCGGTCTGGCCCTCGACAGGCACCAGGTGCTGGGCGTACACGTTCTCGGTGGTCACCTTGTGGACGGCCTCCACTTCGCCAGCCTGCACCGAGGTCAGCTCGTAGGGCGCCCGCCACGACTGGAAGATCTGTCGGGCCATTTGGGGCGGGGCGTACTTGAGGCCCGACGTCATGGCCACGAACGCAGCCCGGTCTTTGGCGTTCCACTCCCACTCCCGCTTCTGGAGCATGGCCAGCGGACCGTCCACCCCGAAGGTGTTGTTGTTGACCGTGGTCTCGATCTGGAAGATCTTCACTCCGGCGTCGCGCAGCACCTTGCCCATGCGCCAGTTGGAGGAGTGCAGCTCGGAGCGGTGCTGGTCCATGAACGAGCGGGACTCCTGCATGGTCTTGACGTTGTGGTGGTGGCGCAGCCCCTGGTATCCGGCCAGGCCGGTGGCGGTGCTCTTGTGCCCGCCGTCCATGGCCACCAGGTTGATGTTCACATACACCACCAGATCGCTGTCGGCGGCCCGCTTGGAGAACTGCACCTCCTCGCCGTGGGGGGTGGTGCCCAGCATGACCATGCCGTCGGGATCCTCGGCGTCGTGGTTGTAGAGGCAACCGGAGGGGGCGAAGGCGTCGTAGGTGCGGTCGCCCACCGCGTGGCGCAACTCGGCCTCGGTCATCCGCCGGTGCAGGGCCAAAGCGGCGATGACGTGGACATCGTCCACCCCGGCCGCCGCGGCCATCTCCAGCACCTGCTCGATCACCATCTGGCGGATGTCGGGTCGGCGCATGGGGGGCAGCGGCAAAGAGATGTCGTCGAAGGCGATGGTGAGCTTCATGCCCGGGCGCAGTAGGGCGGGCAGCGGATCCTGGTCGATGGGGTTGAGCAGCGCACGGCGGATGGCGCCCTCGGGATCGGCCAGGCCCAACAGCGGCTCGGCCGGGTAGATCACCCGGCTGCGCCCCGCCGGCAGCTTCTCGGTGCGGAAGCCCTCGCCGTGGTGAAACAGGATCGGCGGGGTGGAGCGGTCTACCTCCAGCACCATGCCCGGTCGGGGGGTGGGCCTGACTCGGTCCTTCATGACGCCTTCCGGGCCCCGATGGGCAGCAGCTTGCGGGGGCCGCCGGGGGCTTTGTCGAAGTACTCGATGAGCCACCCCCGCTTGCGGGCCAGCATGGCCAGCTTGGGCTCGGGGTTCACCGCCACCGGGTAGCCCACCGCCTCGAGCAGGGCCAGGTCGCTGGCCGAGTCGGCGTAGGCCACTGACTCCGACATGAGCAGTCCCTCGGCGTTGGCGAAGTCCCGCAGCACCTCGGCCCGCGACTCGCTGGTGGGCGGCACTTCGGCGAGTTGGCCGGTGTAGATGCCATTGGAGTGGGCCAACTCCGCGCACACGATGTGATCGAACAGGGGGCGCAGTGGCTCCACGATGAAGTCCAGCGCGCCGGTGATGAGCACGGTGGTGTGACCGGCAGCCCGGTGTTGGCGCACCCGGCGGATGGCGGCGGGATAGGCCTGGGTCAAGATCAGGTCGCTGAACATCTCGCCGGAGTCCTCGGCCATCTGCTCCACCGGCGCTCCCTCATAACGGCGGTAGAAATGGCGCAGGAAGTCGCTGCGGTCCCGGTGGTCCAGCGCCAAAAGCGACGGCGCTTCCAGCAAAATCTTGGCCACCAGCCGGGCTCGCTCGTCGAGGGGAAGGCGCCGGGTGGCCAGCCAGCCGTAGGCCATGACCACGTTGGCCGCGATGACGGTGTTCTCCAGGTCGAATGCCGCAATGTGCCGATCGGAGGACAGCACCTGGGTTCGCTGGCGGCTTTTGCGAGACGGTCCCGACCGTGTCGAGGGGGCCGTCTTTACCCGACCCTGGGCCACCACGGTGGGCAAATGGATGTCGGTTACGTAGTGGGGCCAGTCGATGATCCGGGGGTCGAAGCCGAACTCTGCTTGATCGTCGTCGTCCAGGCTGTCCCATAGCTCCAACAGCCGATCCAACCCGAACAGCGCCTCGCACTCGGTATAGGCCCCGTACAGCTCCACATAGCCCAGCGCCCGCTCCACCTGCTCGCGGCGCTCGTCCAAGTCGGCGGTGATCTCGGCCTGGCGGCCCCGGATGGGAAGCCGCCCGAGCACCCGCTCACCAGCATTCAATCCCGTGCGCAGCCGCTTGAGCTGGCGGACCACCCGGCCCCGGCCCGGATAGGTCCAGTTGGGCGGGGGGATGGGCTGGTCGCGGTCGTCGTAGATGGGGTTCTCGCTAAACCAGCCGTGGGCCAAATCGGCCAGCTGGTTGAGCCGGAACGGGTTGACCGCTCCCGATGCCACCTGAATCACCAGCCGTTCGGGGTCGTGGCCAGCGGCGGCCACCGCGCAGATGGCCGCGGCCACCAGATCTACCGGGATCACGTCCAGCACCCCTTGGGGGATGCCGGGGAAGTCGGTGAGCAGCCCCCGGCCGTAGCCGATGATGATGGGCTCGGCCATGCGGAATCCCCGGATCCACCCCGGGAACGGCTCGGCGTAGGCCGACTCGATGATCGAGGGCCGCACGGTGGAGACCTTCAGGTCGCCCTTGATCTCAGCCACCGCGGTTTCGGCCAGTGCCTTGGTGAAGGCGTAGGCATCGGGGAAGCCCAAAGAGGCGGCCCGCGACCGGCCGGCCTCCACCATCTGGTCGTGGACCCATCGGCTGCGGAGCTGCTCGGTTTTGGCGGCTAGCGCCGGGGTGCCGGCCGCGCCCAGCTCGTGGCGGGCCCGGCTGCGGAACTCTTCGAGGCGGGCGGGGTCGCGGCTCTCGGTCTCGGTGGTGATGCGCCGGCGGCGGCTGGCGTCGGCTTCGTCCTGCCACGACACCGGCACGTACATGGGACCGTCGGCCAGGGGCTCCTCGGGGGCGTTTCCCCGGCGGCTGCCGGCCACATAGCAGGTGGACACCGCGATGAAGTGGGGGGACGCCCCCATCTCGTTCAGCATCTCCACCAGTCGAACCGGACCCAGGAGGTTGACTTCCACCGCGGTGTCCAGCGGATTGTCGAACGCCACCGCAGCGGCCGAGTGGATAACGATGTCGCAGCCAGCGATCAGCTCCCGACCGGCGTCGTCCAGCCCCAGCCCGTCGATGCCTACATCGCCGGCCACGCCGGTGATCTGTTCTTGGCACAACCGCTCGAACTCGTCTATGCCCAGTTGATCACGCAGCTGATCGAAGACGTCGTTGCGGATGATCTCCCGGCGGATGCGCTGCTCGACCCCCCTCCGGCCAGGGCGCACCAAAAGCACCAGCTCCACCTCGGGAACGCATCGCAACAGCCGCTCCACCAGCGCCGTGCCCAAGAACCCGGTGGTGCCGGTGATCGCCAGCCGCTTGCCAGCCAGCGCATCAGAGATCATCGCAGTGTTTTACCAAACCCAGGGGGTATTCCCCGAATGCGCATGGGCAGTCCCGGCTGCTGTTGTCCCGGCGCTCAGAGTTCTGTGCGGCCGTGTTGCTGGCGGCGTTCGTAGCGCTCGACGGCCAACGCGACCAAAGTCTCGATGAGCTTCGGGTAGGGGAGGCCTGATGCCTCCCATAATTTGGGGTACATGCTGATGGGGGTGAAGCCGGGAATGGTGTTGATCTCGCTGAGCAGCATCCCCCGTCCGGCCGGCTCATAGAGGAAGTCCACCCGGGCCATGCCCTCGCAGCGCAAGGCCTGGTAGGCGACCACGGCCAGGCGCTGAGCTTGCTCGGCGGCCTCGTCTGGGATCTCGGCGGGAATCAGCAGCTTGGCGCCGTCGGTGAGGTACTTGTCGGCGTAGTCGTAGAACTCGGCGCCGGGCACGATCTCGCCGGGAATCGACGCCTTGGGCTCTTGGTTGCCCAGCACCGACACCTCGATCTCGTGGCCTGAGATGGCTTCTTCAACGATCAGCGTTTCGTCGTATTGGCTGGCCACCCTCAGAGCTTCGACGACGGCGGACTCGGTGGCCGCTCGGCTCACCCCCACCGATGAGCCCATGTTGGACGGCTTCACGAACAGCGGCAGCCCCAGCTCGGCGATGGCTGCCTTGGCCACGGCTTCGACGTCGGCGTCGGCCGATGCCGTTTGATACCGGCACTGGGGTAGCCCGTGTTGGGCGCACACCAGCTTGGCCATGGCCTTGTCCATGCACAGTGCCGAGGCCAGCACCCCTGATCCCACGTAGGGCACGTCGGCCACCTCCAGCAGGCCCTGAAGGGTGCCGTCCTCGCCCATTGGTCCGTGAACTAGGGGGAACACCACCGTGTCGGGCTCGGCGAAAATCTCGGCCGGGGCCACGCTGAGACCGTCGGCATCCAGCCGGTCGGGCAGCGGGTCGGTCAAGTTGGCCAGCCGCCACTGGCCCCCTCGGGTGATGCCCAGCGCCACCACCTCGAAGCGGTCCTTGTCGGCGGCGGCAGCCACATGGCGAGCCGACACGCAGGACACGTCGTGCTCGGCCGACCGGCCGCCGAAAAGCAGCACCAAACGGGTGCGGGTTCCCACAAGCCGACGGTACCCCACCACGTCGGCCGACAGTGGGAGGCTAGGGGAGTGAAGTTGTCGGCATCCGACGTGGCCCTAGAGGTCGGTGGCCAGCTGGTCGGCCCTGATGTGGCGGTGGCCGGAGTCTCCATCGACTCCCGGACAGTGGCGCCGGGCGAGTTGTTCGTGCCGGTAGTGGCTGACCGGGACGGCCACGACTTCATCGAACACGCGGTGACCGCCGGCGCGACCGCCTACCTGACCTCAAAGTCGCCTCAG
The DNA here is from genome assembly GCA_022827405.1 of Acidimicrobiia bacterium. Classification (GTDB taxonomy): domain Bacteria; phylum Actinomycetota; class Acidimicrobiia; order Acidimicrobiales; family Bin134; genus Poriferisocius. The sequence continues at coordinate 9,250 of JAJDTA010000215.1, read as the reverse complement.
GGGGGGACCGCGGTGGTCGTGGACGACACCGCCGCGGCGCTGGCCGAGCTGGGCCGCCACGCCCGCAACCAGTTCGACGGACCGGTGGTGGGGATCACCGGCTCGGTGGGCAAGACCTCGGTCAAGGACATGGCCGCCGCAGCCATTGGCGCCGACCGCCCCACCCACGCCAGCCCGATGTCGTTCAACAACGAGCTGGGGGTGCCGCTGACGCTGGTGAACCGCCCGGAGGGCGCCGAGGCGGTGGTGGTGGAGATGGGCGCTCGGGGCATGGGCCACATCGCCTGGCTCTGCTCGCTGGCCCGGCCCTCCGTGGGCGTGGTTACCTCCGTGGGGGCGGCCCACACCGAACTGTTCGGGACTGTGGAAGCAGTGGCTGAGGCCAAGGGCGAATTGGTGCAGGCGCTGGACTCTTCGGGCGTGGCCGTGCTCAACGCAGACCAGCCCCTGGTGGCGGCCATGGCCGAGCGGACCGAGGCTGCGGTGTTGACCTATGGCCGGACGAGCGGCGACGTGCGGGCCACGGACGTGGGCATGGACGACGGACTGCGGCCCCGGTTCCGACTGGATACCCCGAGTGGGAAGGCCGCGGTGGCGTTGGCGGTGTGCGGTGAGCACATGGTGGACAACGCGTTGGCCGCCGCGGCGGCCGCGTTGGCCGTCGGGGTGGGGGTTGATGAGATTGCCGCCGGGCTGGAGGCGGCTCGGCTGGCGCCCTGGCGCATGGAGGTGACCGCACTGGCGTCGGGAGGGGTACTGATTAACGACGCCTACAACGCCAACCCTATGTCGATGACTGCCGGACTGCGCTCGCTGGCCGCAGTCGACCGCCTGCGCCGGGTGGCGGTGCTCGGGGAGATGGCTGAGCTGGGGGACCGAGCCGCTGCCGAGCACGCCGCCATTGGCTCATTGGCCCGGGAACTGGGTATCGAGGTAATCCCGGTGGCCACCGCCGAGTACGGGTTGGCCCCGGTGGCCGACGCCGATGCCGCAGTGGCCGCTCTCGGCCCGGTCGATGGCGATACCGCGGTGCTGGTCAAGGCCAGTAGGGCAGTTGGGTTAGAGGCGGTGGCCGCCGCGCTGGCTGACGGCTGAGCACGGCCGCTGCTCGCGGCGGTTGTGGGTGGAAGTACTGTCGGGGTTTTGGCGACGGAGGAGGCGGAGATGGACTTTCGTGAGCGGTCGGTGCAGGAGTGGGCCGCAGCGGTGCAGAGCCGGGAGTTATCGGCCCGGGAGATGGTGGAGGCTTCGCTAGCGGCCATCGACGCCCATCAGGAGCTGAACGCCTTTGTGGCCATGAACCCCGAGCGGTCGCTGGCTGAGGCTGACGAGATCGACGCCCGGCTGGCATCGGGCGATGAGGTCGGGCCGCTGGCCGGCATTCCGTTCGGGGTCAAAGATTTGGAGGACGCCGCTGGCTACGTCACCACCCAGGGGTCGATGCTCCATGCCAGCGACCCACCGGCAGAGGCCGACAGCGTTCTGGTGGAACGGCTGCGGGCCGCGGGCTGTGTGGTGATGGGCAAGACCAACACCCCGGAGTTCGGCTGGACTGGCGACACCTACAACCCGGTGTTTGGGGCCACCGGCAACCCGTGGAACCCGAAGCGCTCTCCCGGCGGGTCGTCGGGGGGCACCGCGTCCGCGCTCATGGCCGGCCTTGTGCCGCTGTGTACCGGCTCCGACGGAGGCGGTTCCATCCGCATTCCCGCCGCAGCCTGCGGTTTCAGCGGCTTCAAGGCCAGCTTGGGCCGGGTGCCGGTGGAGGGGACCTATCGGCTGTGGCCCCTCTCCGTCCACGGGCCGATGGCGCTGCGGGTGGCCGACATCGCCTTCGTGCAAGACCTGGTGATGGGGCCGTCGCCCCGCGACCTCGACTCGCTGCCCCGCCCCCACCAGTCGTGGCGCCAGGCGCTGGACGAAGGCTGGCGGCCCCAGCGGGTGGTGTGGTGCCCATCGCCCGACGGCAAGCCGTCCGACGCCGAAGTGGTAGCGGTATGCGAGGCTGCGGTAGCCCAGATGGGAGCGGATGGCGTGGCGGTGGAAGTCCGGGAAGAGGGTCTGTTCAACGACCCGATCTGGGAGTACGTGCTGTTGTCGGCCAACGCGGTGTCGGGCGAGCTGGGCGAGCTGACCGACGAGCAGATGGAGCAGATCACCCCCGGACTGCGCTACTACTTCGGGTTGTCCACCAGCCCCCAAGTGGCTGACTTCAACCGGGCGCTCGACATCTTCTATGACATGTCCGAGACGCTCAACGGGGTGTTGGCCGACGCCGACCTGCTCCTCACCCCCACCGTGGCCGGCCATTTCCCCGAGTGCGGGGGCCAGGGGCTGGTCAACGGTGAGCTCGTCGACAACTGGATCCGCCACACCTACCCGTACAACCTGACCCGACTGCCGGCGGGCAGCGTAAGGGCGGGATTCGCGTCCGACGGCATGCCGGTGGGACTCCAGCTGGTGGGCCCGCAACTCGCCGACGTGCGGGTGCTCCAGGCCATGGCCTACTGCGAAGAGGTATTCGCGCCGACGATATGGCCCTTGGCTGCTTGACGGACACCTTCCCTCCGACATCCGAGTTGTAAGCCACCGCCAGCGTTCAGTCGCGTTCTGCCAGCCCAGGGAGGAACGTAGCGACCAAGCCCTCGGCGTGGGCTTCGATGCGTTCGGGGTCTGTTGGTGATGACCCGGTGAGAAGCTCCACCTCAGGCGCATTGACGTAGGGGAGCGACACCGCACCGATGAGGACGTAGTGCATCGCCATTTCGTCGATCGGGGCCGCCACACCCTCGCGGCGAAGCTGACGCCAAATCTCCCTTCGCTGCTCGAAGCGTGGGCGGATGTGGGTCTCGGTCACCCACTCCATGCGAGCGCTCGGCGAGCTCGCCTCCTGCACCATGATCCGATTGAGATCGGGGTGGGCGGCAGCGAATCGTACGAGACGCCGGATAGTCTCGGCGAACGCCTCGCCGGGATCCTCAATGTCGCCGACACCGGCCATCGCATCGTCGAGCAGAGAGAACAGGTGGTCGACGGTTGCCCTCCACAAATCGTCCTTGGAGGCGAAGTGGTAGTTGATCTGCGGTTGGTGCGCGTCGACGCGGGCTGCAATGGTGCGCGTCGACGCGCCCTCAAACCCGTGCTGGCCAAACTCGGCGGTTGCCGCCTTGAGAAAAAGACTTCGGATGTCGCCACGGTTGCGCCGGACCCTCTTCTTCGCTGTGGGGCTCGTCTCGTCCCGGACCTCAGCTCGTGTGTTCGACACGGCGGCCATTGTACTAGCGACTTTCAGGGCCAGAGTGCGGTAGAGGCGCTGGCCCTGCGCAGCGATTCACTGCCTGTCACGGGCGCGGAGCGCAGCGGCCACGAGCACATCGGGACGCTCCATTGAGGTGATGTGCCTCGCGCCGGGGATGACAGTCAGCTCGGCCCCCGGTATCCGGTCGGTGAGGTCGCGGGCGTGATCGGGTGGGGTTGCGGGGTCGTGTTCGCCCACAACTACCTCCGTAGGCACGCCGATGGAGCGGACCTCCTCGCGCATGTCGAACGCGCCAAGGGCGTTGCACGCCGACGCGTAGGAGTCGATGTCATTGGCGGCGAAACATTTGAGGAGGTCGGCACATAGCTCGGGCTCGGCGCGGCGGAAGCTCTCGCCGAACCACCGGTCGAGCTGGAAATCAGCGAGAGAGCGGAGGCCCTTCGCTCGGGCCTTGTTGGCCCGGCCCGCCCAGGCATCTACCGCGTCAGGCCCGTACCAGGCGGTGGTGTCGGCGAGGACCAGACTCGAGACGAAGTCCGGGTGGCGCACGGCGACCGCCTGGGCGACGCATCCGCCCATCGACATTCCGACGACGACGGCCTGGTCGATGTCGAGTCCCCGGGCCGTTTCAACGACATCGTCGGCCATCTCCTCGATGGTGAAGCCGACGGCGGTGGGGGACTCGCCGTGGCCGCGGAGATCGAGAGTCACCACCTGGGACCGCTGGGACAAGTCCGTCACGACCCGCTGCCAGACTCGGCCGTCAAGCGCCAGCGAATGCAAGAGCACGAAGCCAGTACCGCTGCGGACACCGTGGATTGTGGAGTGGAGCTTCATCAGGCGTCCTCCCGGACTGGCAGGAACCGGTCCAGCCAGCTCTTGACTATCTCGCGTACCCGGACGTTGTCCTCGGAGAACATGAAGTGATCGGTCTCCGCGAAGAGGTGGAGGTCGGTGGGCATCCCTGCCTTCTCGAACAGCGCGATTGACTGCTCAGTCGGGGTGATGGAGTCGTCCGACGAGTGCAACAGCAGAAGCGGCCGCGGCGCGATCTGAGCGACCACGTCCTCAGCGCAGAAGTTGTACATGCTCTGGGCCACCTCGGAGGGGAAGTTGACCACGGAGTTTTGGCTCAAATGGGTCTGGAGATGTGCGGGCATCGGTACTATGTCGTAGCGGCCGACCATGAGCGACTCGCCCGTGCGCTCGCGGTGGCGTCGGCCTTCTTCGAGCATTTGTGTGAAGCGCATCCACCCCTCCTCGGTCGGATGCTGGCGGCGGAACTTCCGTTCGCCATGACCCCAGCCGCCCGACGAGATGACCGCGGCGACCCGCTCGTCCACCCCTCCGGTATAGATGGCGACGGCAGCTCCGAAGCTCGAGCCGAGGAGCGCCACCCGGCCGGGGTCGATTTCGGGGCGCTTCTGGAGGAAGTCCACGGCGGCGCGGGTGTCTTCGACCTGCTCTTGGCAGATGACCCGACCGAACTCTCCGTCGCTCTCGCCGCAACCGCGCATGTCGAACCGGAAGGCGGCGTAGCCCCATTCGTTGAGCATTTTCACGGGGCCGCGCACGTTGGTGGCGTCCTTGTTAGAGCCAAAGCCATGCAGCACGGCGAAGCAGGGGAGATTCTCGTTACCGGCCCCATCGGGAGTATGCAAAACCCCCGCGAGTTCGAGCTTTCCGGAGGAGAATCTGACGGCTTCCTCCATCGCTAGTCGTTCCTTTCAGCGCTGCTCACGGTGTCGGCGTCGTTGCGGGCCCTCTGCGCTTCTGCAAAGACGCGCCGGAACTCGGCCACCCGCCCGGGATCGGCACCGATGGACTCAAGGTAGACAGGCATTGGAACGTGGTTGGCGTGGGCGAAGAAAAGGCAGGACATCGGGTGGACACCGAGGTCCATCAGCGCGGCGTAGTCTTGGTTCTCCAGCGCCGTCCGGCGCTCGTTCTCCACACCGAGACGCTCGCATGCGGCGGCCAGGTAGCCTGCCGGGTCGGCCCGGTACTCGTCACCCCGGCCCCGGCGGTGTAGTTCCCAGACGAGACGCTCAACGGCTGTTGTGTCGATCATGGCGGTGCTCACTCTCCGTTCCTGTGGTTCCCGCTTGCTGTCCAGGTGATTTGGTACACGCCGACATTCCAACCCGGGACGTGGGGTACGCCCAGGACGAGTTCGGGGTGGAGTCCAGCGTCGGCAGCGGCCCCGGCTGCGGTGATCCACGCCCGGATCTCGTGCGCACCGTCGCCGCCTTCGTCGATCTCGGAATCGGTCATAGCGCGAAGGGCGTCGCGGTCGCCGGTCATCACGAGATCAATGAACCGCTCGTCGAATTCGCCGTTCATCTGCCCATGGTTGCGGTTGCCCACCCAGTGCGAGATGCCACCGGTTCCAATGACGGCGACGCGCTCGTCACGGCCTGCCGCGTACCGGTAGAGCAGGGATCCGAGGTCGTCGGCGCTTGCGACGGATGGGAATGGCTTCCAGACCGTGTTCACGATGACCGGTACGACTGGGATGTCGTAGTCAGGCCGGACGAATGACAGCGGGAGATTGGTGCCGTGGTCGAGATACAGCTCGTCGGTGGCCTCGAGCGGAAAGCCTGCCTCGCCTGCGGCAGCCACGAGCCCGCGGGCGAAGTCCGGGTGGCCGGGCACTCGCCGATTCGGCAGTCCGAACTCCGGCTGGGTGGGGTTGGTAGCTGCGACCGAGACACACCAAGCAGGTGTCTCGTCACCGACGAAGTTGGTGATGTGCTCGCTGGAGATCGTGATGATCACATCGGGACTGGCCCGGTCGAGCTCCTCTCCGAGGCGGGCAAAGCCGCCGTCTACTGCGTCGCGTTTGTCGGGGGGCGCGAGCTCGGGGAGCCCGGCGATGAATGGTGCGTGGACGGTTGCGAAAGAGGCAACGAATGTCATGGGTCTGATTACTCCCGTTTCAGTGGTGGAGGGTCACGCAGTCCTCGGGGCGGATGCTCACCGTGACTGCATCGCCGGCCTTCGGCTGGGCCGTGCGGGGAACGTGGGCGCGGACCCGGGCTCCATCGACTTCGATGGAGCAGTCCCACAAGGTTCCGAGGAACAATGCGGATACGACCCGACCCGGCCATCGGTTGCTTTCGGCGTCGTCGCTTCCGGGCGGGTCGAGCATGACGTCTTCGAGGCGAACGACCACCGACGCCGCGTCTGTGGTCAGCGCCTCGGGATCATGGGGGAACCGGATGGTGCCGATCTCGCAGCGACCCGACATGAGGCCGTCATCGGAGTCGGTGACCTCGGTGAGGTCGAAGATGTTGGCGAGGCCGATGAACTGGGCGACGAAGTGGGACGCCGGCCGTTCGTAGATGCGCTGGGGTGACCCGACATCGAGGATTTCACCCTGGGACATCACGATTACCTTGTCTGAGATGGCGAGGGCCTCGGTCTGATCATGGGTCACGTAAAGCGCAGCGATCCCGAGCCGTTGCTGGACCTCCCGGATCTCTTGGCGCATGGACTCGCGTAACTTGGCGTCGAGGTTCGAAAGGGGCTCATCGAACAGGAGGATCTTGGGCTCGCTCACGAGCGCCCTTGCAAGAGCGACCCGCTGTTGTTGGCCACCGGAAAGGTTCGGGGCCGGGCGGTCGGCGAGCTCATCGAGGCCAACGAGTTCGAGGGCGTCGCGGACGCGGGAGTGGAGCTCTGCCTTGTTGACGCGGCCTGCCTTCAGGGGGTAGGCCACGTTTTCGAACACGGTCATGTGGGGCCAGATGGCGTAGGACTGGAAGACCATCCCCGTGTTGCGCTGGTTCGTGCGGACCTTGATCCGTTCGGCGGAGCTGAACACAGTCCGCTGATCGATCAGGATCCTGCCTTCGTCAGGAGTCTCCAGACCTGCGATGCAGCGAAGCGTTGTGGTCTTTCCACACCCCGAAGGGCCGAGGAGTGTGACGAGTTCGCCGTCGGGCACTTCGACGTCGATGCCCTTTACGGCGGGCTCGCTGGCACCCCGATAGGTCTTCTTTATGCCTTCGAGCCTGATCATGGTCCCTCCACACCGTAGCGACGACTGAGCCATGCCGCGATCAGCGCGGCGGCGAGCAGAACCCCCATGATGACGATCCCGAAGGCGCTTAGAAGCCCGAAGCTGCCGTTCTCCCAGAGGTCGAGGATCGCCACGCCGACCACCTCGGTCCCGAACGACGACACGAGCACCGACGCTCCGAGCTCGCGAAACGCGTGCACCATCACGAAGATCCACGCGGCAAGCAGGCCGGGCTTGAGCAGCGGCAGCATGACGGTCCGGAAGCTCCGCCACCACGTAGCCCCGGAGACCTCGGCGGCCTCTTGGAGTTCGTCGGCGACCTGGGTGGTTTGAGCCGAGAGGATTCGAAAGGCCACCGGTGGGAACCGTGCGACATAGAGGATCAGCAGGATCCACAGCGTTCCGTAGACCGGGAACGGCAGGACCAAATAGAGCCACAGGACCGAAAGGCCGAACATGATGGCCGGCACGGCGATGGGGGTGAACGCCAGGTGGTCCAGCAGCGCCCGCCCCCGGATCTTCGACTTGACCGTAATCCAGGCAACGATGGCCATCAGAAGCGTGACGATCGTCGCAGAGGACGCGGCTAGGATTGAGGAGTTCCAAAGGGCTCGGCGGGTGAGTTCGGAGTCGAAGGCGTCACGGTAGTTCTCCAACGAGAAGTCGCTGAACTGGACGGCCGCCTCCGGTGTCAACGGCGGTACCCCGGAAAATGGTGGCTGAATGCTCGCCCAGGTGAGGACGATGAGCGGGAGCCCGATGGAAAGGAACAGGAGCAGCGCCGCGAAGCCCATCGACACCCAGCGGGCCTTGCCCAGATCGATCCGCTTGGGCCGGAACGCCTTACCGGAAACGATCTGGTACGCCTCGGTGTGACGCGTCATGCGGTTGTAGCCCCAAACCAACACGATGGCGAGCGCCAGGACCAGCACCGCGTAGACGGCGGCGAGGCCGAGATCAGTGGGGACGGCGCTGGTCCGTTGCCAGATCTCCACCACGAATGTTGGGATGCCGGCGGGGAGGCCGATGAGTGTGGGGGTCTCGAAGGTCTCGACGCCTCGGATGAGAAGAAAGATGAAGGTGGCAAGGATGGCCGGGAGAATGAGGGGCAGGGTCACCCGGAAGGTGGTGGAGAAAGTTCCGTGGCCCGCGACCTGGGAGGCCTCCTCCAGCGACGGGTCCATCGACCGCAGCGCGGCCGACATCAACAGGAACGATACGGGGAACACGTCGAGCGCCTCCACGAAGATCATCCCGTGCATGGTGAAGACGTCGACGACCGGCTGCTGAATGCCGAAGAGGCTCTCGAACCAGCTGTTGATCATCCCGATTCGGGGACTTGCGAGGAAGATCCACGAGACCGTGGTGAGGATGCCGGGAACAATGAGCCTGGCCAAGACTAGGACCGTGATTAGGCGCCGGAACGGCGTATTGGTCCGTTCGACGGCCCAGGCGAGGAACGCGCCGAAGGTGAAGGCCAGCAGCGTGGTGCCGCCAGCGAAGATGGCTGTGTTGGAGAAGACTTCCCACAGTTCGGAGTCGAAGGCTCGCGACCAGTTGCCCCAGGTGAAGCTATTGAGGGAGAAGAACCCGTCGGCGCCCGGACGTTCGGATGAGACGCTTCCCCAGACGAGCACCACGATCGGCGCGATAATCAACCAGACGAGCAGCAGGGCGACGCCTATGAACAGCGGCTTGCGCATGTCGAACCCGATGCGCCGCCGCAGTCTGGGGGTCGGATCGCGCCCTTCCCGTTGGTCGTCGGGCGCGCCGCTCGCGTCTGGTTCTGTGTCGGGCACCGTCGTCGCCACGGGTGTCTCCTGTGGTCGGGCCGGTGACGGGGGTGGGGGCGTCCTCCGGCGCCCCCACCCCCGTGGGTCGATAATCCGCAGATTTAAGAGAAGACCTCGAGTACGGTCTCGATGGCGGCGGACTCAAGGGGCCCGATTACCCGCCAGTCGGCGCCC
>JAJDTA010000060.1 GCA_022827405.1 Acidimicrobiia bacterium | reverse complement strand
GGCGCGGTGGCCGCCCAGGAGACCGCGGCCGCGGCGGTCAAGGACGCCCTTTCGGCGTGAAGCTCTGAGCACCGCCGCGGTCGGCTACGACGACCGCTACCGGTTCCGCCTGATGGCGGCCATCGTCCCCGTGCAGTTCGGGGTGAGCATGAGCCTGACGGTGATCGCGGTGGCCGTGGGCGACATCGCCCGCGACCTGAACACCGGAACCGATGCGGCGAGCTGGACGGTGACCGGGGCCATCTTGGCGTCTGCGGTGTCCACGTCGCTGGGCGGCAAGCTGGGCGACGTCTACGGCCACCGCCGGGCCTTCCTCGCCGCGGCGGTGATGCTGGTGGTGGTGACGCCGCTCAGCGGGCTGGCCTGGAGCATCGAGAGCCTCATCGGGTTCCGGGTGGCGGCCGGGGTGGCCAACGGTGTGGCCACCGCCGCGGGCACCGCCATGGTGCTGTTGGCGTTCCCCCTGGCCACCCGCTCGAGGGCCATCGGCTGGTACCAGTCGGCGCTGTCGGGGGCGCCGGCAATCGGGCTGATCGTGGGCGGGCAGATCGTGGAGCAGTTCGGCTGGCGGTGGGTGTTCGCCTTCTTCGGGGTAATTGCGGTCATAGGCCTGGTAACCAGCGCCACGGTGGTGCGGCCCATGGGCGGCGGCCTGAAGGTGTCCATCGACTACTGGGGCGGCCTCACGCTGTCGGCCGGGGTGGCGCTGGTGCTGGTGGGGCTCACCCTTTTGGGCAACGACGGGGTGGGCACCTCGGTGAGCGTCGTGCTCATGGCCGGCGGGGTAGTGCTTCTGGCCGCATTCGCCCGCATCGAACAGCGGGTGCCCGAGCCCATCATCAGCATGAACTACCTGCGAAAGCGCAACTTCAGCATCCCCATCTGGGTGGTGACCCTGGCCAACTTCTCGTTCATGGGCGGCCTGGTGATCACCCCGTTTTTGTTCACCGAGAGGCTGGGCTGGGGACTGGGGGCGGCCACCCTGCTGCTGGCGGTGCGGCCGATCACGTTCAGCTCCTGCGCCTTCGCCGGCGGCTACATCCACCCCCGCCTGGGGGCCCGGATGACCCCGGTGGTCGGATCGTCGCTGCTCGCGGTGGGCATGGTGTTCTTCGCCCTGTCGGCCTGGCAGGCGTCGCTGGGCTGGACGGTGGCGGGGCTGTTCGTGGTGGCCTTCGGCCACGGCATCCAGCTCCCATCGCTCACCACCACCGCCTCCGACGCCGTGGAACCCGAGGACTACGGCGTGGCCTCCGGCATGCGGGGCACCCTCACCCAAGTGGGCGTGACCACCGGCATGCAGACCATGGTCATCGTGATCGGCACCGACATCACCGGCACCTCCCTAGCCAACTCCTACCTCCTAGGCGCCGCAGCCGCAGTCCTAGCCGTAGCCCTCTCCCTAGCCATCTCCCCCCGCCCCCGCCACTAACAGGCCAGTCAGATCAGGCCTGGAAGATGCCTGCGGTAACTATAGAAAATTGACTGAAATATACTTATAATCGCATCCAGCCTACAGTTTGCAGGATTCTCAGCCAACAGTTTCTGGAAGAGGCCAGGCCCCAGCTCGCGTTTGTCGAGCGGGCAAGAAGGAGAGGGAGGACAGGAAAGTGGCAACAGCAAGTGCCAAAAAAAGGCCCTGGGTCTGGCGGTTTCCACCGCCAAACCCCGGCCACCGTGCCCAAGTTCGCTTCACCGAAGACGGGAGAGGCTAGCTAGGGCGTACGCCGTCAAGGGTAGGAGACAAAGCCGTGGACGGCAACCATTTTTATCGGTCCATGAGCGAATCCGAGCTAGCGGAATTCAGCCGCGTGCTCTCGCCAGGACGCGTTAGCGGCTACCGGTGGGCAGTGGGGAGCGACGCGAGAACGGCGATGGTTGCTGCGGATTGGATAGGTCAACGCAGTCGAGTCCCTGGGATCCTCGCGGATCCGAATTGGAGCGCCGACCGGCTCTAGCGAGCACTGACCGATTCTGAGCTGACCGGGGCGGCGCGTTCTCAGATCAATGTGTGGCCAGGGGAGCGGCTAGCCGACAACTGACGGGGTTGGAGCGATCCAACCTGCAGATTGTGGAGTCTTCAACCCGCAGATTGTGGGACTTTCAACCCGCAGAATGTGAAGCGGGTTCAGCTCAAGGAGATGTCGACAGGGCAGGTGGAGAGGATAAGGCCCTGGGGGGTAGCGGCTTGAGCTCCAGCTCACCACCCCCCCGGCCAGCAATGCCCAAGGTCGCTTCACCGCAAAGGGGAGAGGCTAGCAAGGGCTTACGTCGTCCAGATTAGTGCATGTCATTGGCGACGCAGCGCGCCAATTTCGCCACGAGGCCCTCAGTCGAGTTCGACCAAATCACCTGAAGCGATGTCTCGCTCAGCTTCAGCGATGGCGTTCATAGTGGCCTCATCGGCGAGGATGTTCAGCGTTTCGAGAAGCGATTCGTGTTCCTCGTAGCTCATGACGACGGCTGCCGATCCATGTCGCTCCAGCTCTCCATAGGACTTTCAGTATTCCAGGGCTGAGGAAGTCTCAAAGGACAAATCGTCAAAGGATTGGCCGGTGACGTCGAGATAGAGGCTTTGCGGGCAGATGTCGACTTCGGTGCCATCGCCCCACGCCACCGCACCGGAATCGGCCACGATATGTGCAGAGCGCCAGAAGTCCGGGTCTGCCCATGCAGCGAAAATGCCGCCGAGGGCCGCGCTGTCGGACAAATCGACAACGCCGGTGGTGCCGTCGTCGAATCGCAGCCAGAGCTTGTACGGCTCTTGAACCTCGAGTTCAACCACATGGGGCGACAGCATGAGACAGACGATATTCCCAGTTCCCCGCCAGCCGCGAACGACTTGCGCTTGTCCTGCCAACTCCTCGGCCAGATGTCGCGTACACAACGCATTGGAATGCCCACCACCCCAATCGATGGTTGTGGCGCGCGGCACTGGTCGGTACGGTGATCGGCGAAGTCGCCTTGGAGGTGTGCGGTGTCTCTCTTTTCGGTCTTGCAGTCGCCAATAGCAGCGCTGTCGAGCCGCCGCAGGCGTCGGGCAGCCCAATCGGCTGTCAAGACAGATACCCCAGATCCTGATGGCGACCTTGCTGCTGGCCGGTACACCCGGCACATGAATTCCGAGGACTTCCTCGACTCCCTCCAAGACCGCGCCTGAACCCCACATCGGAAGTGGCACCACCAACCCAGGATTACCTCTCTCCAACGTCCCGCAAGCCGGTATTCCATTGTGAAGGCCCAAGTGCTCGGCTAAAGTATCCTCAGTCTTCCCCGCCTGGCCTGCATTGCAGGGCATGGCGGGGGTTTATTTTTTCGCCAGCCCGCCCGTCGTTGATGCGTCTGTTTTTCAGCACTTCAAACGTCAGTTTTTCGGCACTTGAAGCGCGCTCTATCTGCCCTCAGACCATGCGGCGAAAACACCTCTGAGCCCTGCCGAGTGTCCCTAGTCGCTCGCTTGGAAGGGAGACGGGATGAGGTCTTCGTACATGGCCGGGTCGGGAGGCACGACTGCCACCTCGCCATTTCGCCTCGTCACGACGCCCGTCCCGGTTTGATGTGCCAACAGGTGCGCGTCCTTGGCGGCCAGCTTCAGCGACCGCAAGATGGATTCGGTCAACTCCTCGCCGCAAAAGACAGGAGGGTGGTCGACAAAGCCCACCTGGTCGATGTCGCTTGACCCTGTCTGGTTCATGCCTTGCCCGACAAGCAGCGGCACCGGCCCGGTGTTGTCCAACGCTCTCCACTCGTCAGCCCTACCCATGTAGATCTCGCGCAAGTTCCGAAGTCCAGCGTCGAAGCGCCTGTGAACCACATTTTCAGGCACCTGATGGCCCCCATGTCTCACCCGCTCCGCTACCCGCCGCACAGCATCCTCGGGGCTGCCAAGACTCAGATACACCAGCACCACTCGATAGCCGTCACGCCGCCACCGATCTATGCGCCTCAAATAGCTGCGGCCCGCCAGAGTGGTCTCGAAAGCGAAGCTGCGCCCTTGGGCAGCCAAACGGTTGAGCTCCGCCAGCATCAGCCGGCCGGCTGCGGCTTCCACGCCGGTACCGCCATCAAGCGGCGACAACCCAGCGGCAATGAGATCGGCGTTGACGAAGTCCAGATCAGGCACCTCGCTTCGCAGATACCTCATCGCAAACGTGGTCTTTCCTGCACCGTTAGGGCCGGCAATCACGAAGATCTGCTTGTCGGCCATGCAAGAACACGATAGGCGGCTCTAAGGGAGTTCCCACCAAGAGGTGGGGTCTTGGTATGGCCGGAGGGAATCAGGCGAACCGGCTCTTGCAGATAGCCTGATGACATGAGCGCCGAACCCCCGGTAAACGACCACAGCGAGGACGAATACCCCATGCCCAAGGTGCTGCCA
>JAJDTA010000163.1 GCA_022827405.1 Acidimicrobiia bacterium | reverse complement strand
CAAGCTGCTGTTGGAGCTGTACGAGAAGACCACCGAGGCCGAGCTGTGGGGACCGGTGTTTGTGTGCGACTACCCCAAGGAGGTGTCGCCTCTGGCCCGGGAGCACCGCGACCACCCCGGCTGGGTGGAGCGCTTCGAGGCCATCGTGGCCGGCCGGGAGCTGGCCAACGCCTTCAGCGAGCTCACCGACCCCGACGAGCAACGGGCCCGCTTCGAAGACCAAGCGGCCGACCGGGATGCAGGCGACGCCGAAGCCATGGCCGTGGACCGGGACTACCTGCGAGCCCTCGAGTTCGGCCTCCCCCCCACCGGCGGATTGGGAGTAGGAATGGACCGCCTAGCCATGCTCCTAGCCGACGCCCCCAGCATCCGCGACGTAATCCTCTTCCCCACCCTCCGCCCCGAACCCCCGGAGCGTCACGAGTCACCTCAGTGAGGCCGATAACATGGGTGTATCCCCGGGTAGCTCATGTCTTCGGACAGGACCCGGGGTATCGCCCTTTCGGGGTCTTCCGCCCTTTAATGTTGGTTGACATATAGTCAATATCATGTAAAGTCATGATATGACCGGAATGGAAGAGCGGCAGCGGCCAACAACCCAGAAGCACCAGCGAGCGGCCCCCATGACTTCCTCCCCTCAGTCGACTGTTGCTCGCGCAGTAGGCGATGGCGATCCCCCTGCTCGTGACGACGCCGCAATCATCAAGGCGGGACTCGCAGCCGTAAAGGAATGGGAGGCCGAGCACGGTGCCCTCACCGACGAAGTCCTGGCATGGGCTGACAAGGTTCTAGATGATGTATTGCGCTCTTGCAGGGAGCCGTCAGACAGGTGAAAGGTCTCACCTACGACACCGGAGTTCTCATCGCTGCTGAACGAGGTAGCCCGCAGGTGTGGGGATTGCATCGCCGGACGCTTTCTCGCGGTGTCGTTCCCACAGTCCCAGCGGTCGTTCTCGCCCAAGGGTGGCGAGGCGGCCCGCAGCCGCAGATGTCGAGGCTGCTGGCCGGCTGCTATGTGGAGCCGCTCGATGAACAGCTAGCCCGGTCAGCCGGGGCTGCGTGCGGTCGAGCCGGCACATCAGACATCGTTGATGCCGCCGTCGTGGTCGGCGCGTCCACGCGAGGCGACCTGGTGGTCACCAGCGACCCGGACGACATCGTGCGTCTCGGCGAGGCCAGCGGGTACGCCATCGAAGTGCAGGAGCCATGAGATAACCGTAGGATCTCTTCCGACTTCCCGCCGCCCTCAGAGCCCCAGCCCGCAGGCGGCCATGACGCGGCGCACCTCGAAGTCGGCTCCGGTGGTGTCGAACACAATCGTTCCGATCTCGTCGTTGTCGAAGTTCCACGCGCGGATCACGAGCTTCTTGGATGCCGCCAAACGGCGGGCGAATGACACCGGGTCAGGTGCAAAGGCGGCTTCGTTGCTTGTGCTTTCCAACCACTGCTCTGCTGTAGGTGTGCCTGTGTCGTCGAAGCGGTACTGCACAGGGATTCTGTCGTTGATCCCATACTGCCCTGCAATGTACTGCCCCCCGAAGTAGGCCCAAATGTCCAAGTCGCCACTGACGCACCGGACAGACAAGGCCCCCCATTCGCCGTCCCACGGCGGGTTGAAATCGGTGTTGTCGGTTGTGAGCGAGCTGCGCGTCGTCGTTGTCTTCACGCCGGTGAGAGCGTCGGTATTCTCGCTGTCGTATCTCGACCAGTAAGTCCCGGTCACACCGCACCCGCTGCTGTTGGTGTATGGAACGCACTCCGGCGACGGGCTTCCCCCGCCGGTGTCGCATTGATCCTGAACGGGGTTGATGTGCTCATGCGATCCTTCGAGCGGGAAGGACATCAGCCCGAAGACGGTATTGTCGGCGTTCCAGGGTTGGATGATGACGGCATCGTGGGAGGCCATGTTGTCGAGGAAGCCGCTGCGGAGGTTTTCGGCCAGGAAAACGGATTGGTTGGTCGTCGATTCGTGCCAGCGGGCATCGACCCGGTGGTCTGCGATGTACTCCTGCTGGCGTTCCGATCCCCACTCGCTGAACCCCTCAGGGATGAAGATATGGGCGACGGGGACTTTCCCGTTTGCGTCGCCGTCTATGCGGCCCTCGTCGAACCAGATGTAGACGTTCAGGTCGCCGTCTTGGCAGCGCACGACGAGGCTGACTGTCGAGTCCTCGTAGGGGGCTGGCCTCGTGTGCCAGTCGGCGTTCACCCAGGCCCAATGCGCTCCGTCATCGGTGGTGCTGGCCCACCGCTTGGGACTGCTGCCAGGTGTGCCGCCGTCCGGGGCTGTGCCGCACACACCGGCGTCGGGGATGCCCGCGTACTCCATGTAGAGGTGGTTGGCGACACAGCGGAAGATGTCGTTGTGGACGCACGCCTGATATTCGTCGTTGTCGGTGATAGAGCGGCACTGCTGGATCGAGGGGTGGTTCGTCACGAGGGCGTGCGCTGTCTCGTGCAGCAGCGTCTCCAGGAAAGCGTCGAGCCGTCGGATGTGGTGAAGCGACGGCTGGTAGCAGCCGATGATGAAACCGCCGCCGGTTGCTGTGGCGCAGAGCGACCCCGCGGGTATCAGCGCGTTGGTCGGCGGCGACGATGTTTTGCCGTCCACGTCCACCTCGGCCCAAATCCGCGCGACGAGAGATGCGGCCTCGCTGTCCGACAGCGAGTAGTTGTGATCCGTGTCCTCCCAGTATTCCGCCCACGCGCACTGCTCCCACTGGTACACCCCCGCCAAGATGGCGGACGCGCATCTACCCGACGGCTCCGATGCGGGCACCGCTATAGACACGGCGGGCCGCAGGGGAGGGTCGTCGTTGTCGTCGGGCGATCCGGTGAGCGGGACGGGGCACGCCTCAGAAAGCACCTTGATCACTTCGCTGAACCCTGCCATGTTGAAGTTGTAGGAGCGGGTATCCCCGTCGGTCCCCGTTATGGCGATGCTCAGCGTTCCCTCGCCCGTGGCCAGCACCTCGTCTAGGAACGAGTCGTGGGGGTAGACGGCCGTGTTGCCCCAATCGCCCGCCCACCATCTCGTCGCCTGCGGTTGGGCGCCGCCGGGGAGCCGATAGGAGACTCCTACACTCTCGTCGTCGGGGTCACGGTTCAGGGGCTCCTCCGACCAGACCAGCATGTCGAACGAGGTATTGTCCCCATAGCAGCGGGACACAAGCCACGGCACTCCGGCCCCGCTCGTCGTTCCGCGCCGCTGGTAGCCCCACACAGTCCCGTCGTCGTTCTCCGTTTCGAAGTGCGCCCACCCGGAGATGGTCGGCGGCGGGCCGTCAGTATCAGGGGTGGGGTCGGGAGTCGGATCAGGAGTCGGATCGGGTGTCGGATCAGGGGTCGGGTCGGGTATCGGATCAGGGGTCGGGTCGGGTGTCGGATCAGGGGTCGGGTCGGGTGTCGGATCAGGGGTCGGGTCGGGTGTCGGATCAGGGGTCGGGTCGGGAGTCGGATCAGGGGTCGGGTCGGGAGTCGGATCGGGGGTCCGGTCCGGGGTCGGATCGGGTGTCGGATCGGGGGTGTTGGCCGCGGCGTGTGCGGCTTGCAGCGCTCCCACCGCTTTGGGGTCGAGCGTCAGGTAGCAGCCGATTTGGTCGTGCCAGTTCCACACCAGCCGGGCCAGCACAGTGTTCCCATCCCCGGTTTTGGCGACGTCCACCGGCTCGCGCCCGAACTGGTGGTGGTCGCTGCATATCTGAGAGGCGGCCGACACCCCGGTCGGGAGCGCAGAGGGTGGATCGGCGGCACGGAGGGCGGCCGTAGCCTGATCGTCCAAAGTCAGGTAGCAGCCGATGGCGTCGTGCCAGTTCCACGAGGTCGTCGCCAGCACCGTCGCACCGTCCGCGGTCTTCGCCACATCGACTGGCTTCGCGCCGAACTCGTGGCGTGCCGAGCACACCACCGCAGCGTCTACAAACCCCGGCGACTGAGCCTCGGCGGGAATAGCCAAAACGGCCAGCACCCCCCACGCCGCGAAGACCGCCGCCGAGAACTTCCTCATAACTTCCTCAGATCGGAACTACGTTCCGCAAATTACCAGCATCGCAGACGACAACCTCCATGCGCGCAACGCGCCCAAGCGCACTGCAATCCGAAGTCCAAGCCTTGGAGGAATAGCGGAAGCGAGCGGATGACCTGTTGGCGCCCCGAGCCCCCGGAGCGTTCCGAGGGCTAGCTGTCGCCTAGGGGGATGCTGGCCCGTTCGATCAGGTGGGCGGTGGCCACTCCGAGGGCCGCAGTCGCTGTGGTGGGGGGCAGCGCCTCCAGGCTGGCCGAGGCCTGCTGGGCGTAGTGCCGGGCCACCTCCAGAGCTTCTTGCACCCCGCCGCTGGCCTGCACCAATTGCAGGGCGGAGCGGACGGTTGCGTCGGACACCGTCCCCCCCAAGAGTTCCCTGAGCTGGGGGCCGCAACTAGTGCCCAGCGCCCGGATCACCGGCAGCGTATAGATGCCCTCGTGCAGGTCGTTGCCCGACGGCTTCCCCAAGTGCTCGTCGGTGGCCACGATGTCCAAGATGTCGTCCACCACCTGGAAGGCCAGTCCGTAGTAGCGGCCGAACTCGGTAAGGGTGTCCACCATCGGCCGATCCAGCCCGGCCACCAGCCCGCCGATGCGACAGGAGGTGGCCAGCAAGGAGGCGGTCTTGCCCTCGATGGAGTGGGTGTAGGAGATCTCGGTGCGGTCGGGGTTGCCGGTGTCCTGCAACTCTCGCACCTGGCCCTCACACAGCCGTCCAATGGTGGCGGCCAGCAGACCGGCCACCTCGGTGCCCAGTGAAGCCGCCAGCTCTGAGGCCCGGGCCAGCAGGAAATCTCCAGCCAGGATGGCCCGCAGGTTTCCCCATTTGGCGTTCACGCTGGCCACGTTGCGCCGCACTTGGGCCTCGTCCATCACATCGTCGTGGTACAGCGAGCCGAGGTGAACGAGCTCCACGGCCACCCCGCCGGTGAGCACATCGTCTTCGACGGGTGCCGGCCGGGTCTGGGCAATGGACGCCGACGCGATCACAAACCCCGGACGAACCCGCTTTCCCCCCGCCCGGATGAGATGACCGGCCACTTCGGTGAGAAACGGGTGCTCGGTGTGGATCGACTCCTCCAGCCGGAACTCCAGCCGTTCCAGGTCGCGCCCCATGGTGGGAATCGGATCGAGGGGGATGCGAACCACGCATTCAGCGTAGTGGTCTAATCCTCTTTTTCTCCCATTCAGCCCGATTCGCGGCGTCTTCGGCGGTGTTGGGTTGGGGGTTGGTTGGGGCTTCGGGAACGAAATGGGGGGGTGAGGGGGTTACACTTCGGGACAAGCCCCCTACTGGGAGACTGCCGTGTTCGAGAGATTCACAGATCGGGCCCGCCGGGTCGTTGTTTTGGCCCAGGAGGAGGCGCGCCTGCTCCACCACAACTACATCGGCACCGAGCACATCCTGCTCGGCCTGATACACGAGGGCGAGGGCGTGGCCGCCAAGTCGTTGGAGTCGCTGGGCATCTCCCTGGAAGCAGTGCGCAACCAGGTTGAGGAGATCATCGGCCAAGGCGGTTCGTCCCCGTCGGGCCACATTCCGTTCACCCCCCGGGCCAAGAAAGTGCTCGAGCTGTCATTGCGGGAGGCGCTCCAGCTCGGCCACAACTACATCGGCACCGAGCACATCTTGTTGGGTCTGATCCGAGAGGGCGAGGGGGTGGCTGCCCAAGTGCTGGTGAAGCTGGGGGCTGATTTGTCTAGGGTCCGCCAGCAGGTCATCCAGCTCCTGTCGGGCTACGGGGGTCCCCAGGGATCGGGTGCCTCGGATAAGGCCACCACTGCTCCCGGCGACCGCGGCGAAACCGGATCAGGTTCGCTGGTGCTCGACCAGTTCGGCCGCAATCTCACCAAGCTGGCCAAAGACAGCGGGCTCGACCCGGTGATCGGTCGGCAGCGGGAGACCGAACGGGTCATGCAGGTACTCTCCCGGCGCACCAAAAACAACCCGGTTCTGGTGGGCGAGCCCGGAGTGGGCAAGACCGCCATCGTGGAAGGCCTGGCCCAAAAGATCGCGGCCGACGATGTTCCCGAGACCATTCGCAACAAGCAGCTCTACACCCTGGACTTGGGGGCGCTGGTGGCCGGATCCCGCTACCGGGGGGATTTCGAGGAGCGCCTCAAGAAGGTGCTCAAGGAGATCAAAACTCGGGGCGACATCATCTTGTTCATCGACGAGCTGCACACCCTGGTGGGCGCGGGCGCGGCCGAGGGGGCCATCGACGCCGCCTCCATTCTCAAGCCCATGCTGGCCCGGGGCGAGCTCCAGACCATTGGGGCCACCACGCTCGACGAGTACCGCAAGCACTTGGAGAAGGACTCCGCTTTGGAGCGGCGGTTCCAGCCGGTGAAGGTGGATGAGCCCACCATCGCCCACACCATCGAGATCCTCAAGGGGTTGAGAGACCGATACGAGGCCCACCATCGGGTCACCATCACCGACCAGGCGCTGGTGGCCTCGGCCAACCTGGCCGACCGCTACATCTCCGACCGCCACCTGCCCGACAAGGCCATCGACCTCATTGACGAGGCCGGCTCCCGCCTGCGCATCAAGCGGATGGACACTCCGAAGGACTACAAGGACTTCGAGGGCCAGCTATCCCAAGTCGTGGCCCAGAAGAAGAGCGCGGTGGAGCAGCAGGACTTCGAAGAGGCCGGGCGGCTGCGGGACCAGGAGAAGGAGCTGCTGGCCGGCAAGGAGCAGATGGAGGAGGAGATCCGGGCCAAGGGCGTGGATCTGTTCGACGAGGTGGACGAGGAGGCGGTGGCCGAGGTGCTGTCCATCTGGACCGGCATCCCCGTGTACAAGCTCACCGAGGAGGAGACGGCCAAGCTCCTGCGGATGGAAGACGAGCTGCACAAGCGGGTCGTCGGCCAGGAGGATTCCATCAAGGCGGTGTCGCAGGCCATCCGCCGCACCCGGGCCGGCCTCAAAGACCCCAAGCGCCCCAGCGGATCGTTCATCTTCTTGGGCCCGTCAGGCGTGGGCAAGACCGAGCTGGCCAAGACGCTGGCCGAGTTCCTGTTCGGCGACGAGCAGGCCCTCATTGCCCTGGACATGTCGGAGTACATGGAAAAGCACACCGTTAGCCGGCTGGTGGGCTCACCGCCGGGCTACGTCGGCTATGAGGAGGGCGGGCAGCTCACTGAGGCGGTGCGCCGCAAGCCGTTCTCGGTGGTTCTGTTCGACGAGATCGAGAAGGCCCATCCCGACGTGTTCAACACCCTCCTGCAAATCCTGGAGGAGGGCCGCCTGACCGACAGCCAGGGCCGGTCGGTGGACTTCCGCAACACCGTGCTGATCATGACCTCCAACCTGGGCACCCAGAACCTGCGCAAGGCCAATTTGGGGTTCACCAAGGCTGACGAGGCCATCACCTATGAGCGCATGAAGGAAAAGGTCACCGACGCCCTCAAAGACCACTTCCGCCCCGAGTTCCTAAACCGCATCGACGAGGTCATCGTGTTCCACGAGCTGACCCGGGCCGAGGTGACCCGGATCGTGGACTTGATGATCAAGCGGCTCCAGAACCAACTCGAGGCCCAGGGCATCGGCTTGGAGCTCACCGAGGAGGCCAAGGTACTCCTGGCCCTGCGGGGCTACGACCCGACGCTGGGGGCCCGTCCGCTGCGCCGGGCCATCCAACGCCTGGTGGAGGATCCCCTTTCGGAGCGGCTCTTGTGGAAGGAGTTCCGGGCGGGCGAGACCATCTTGGTGGATGCCGAGGAAGATCCCGACGAGCCCGGCTCGGAGCGGATCGGCTTCCGGGCGGTCGAGGGCTTCGAACCGCCCCCGGTGGAAGAGTTGGCTGGCGCTTAGTCGAATGCCCGCAGTGGTTCGCAGGGGGGCCGCGAGGCGACGGGCTGGCGTGTCCACAGCAGTCCAAAGGGGCGCGAGGCGACGGGCTGGCGTGTCCACAGCAGTCCAAAGGGTGGCACTTCTGGCTGTGCTGGTTTTGGGGCTGGCCGCCTGCCAGGTCGACATCGAGGTCGGTATCGGTTTCAACGAAGACGGCTCCGGGTTGGTCACGGTGGACGTGGCGCTCGACCAGGAGGCAGTTGCGCTGGGCCCCGACATCACCTCCCAGTTGTTGATCGACGACATTGAGGACCCTGCCTCAGGCTGGTCGTACAACGACCCCCGGATCGACGACCAGGGCCGAACCAGCTTCTCGGCATCCAAGCCGTTCGGGTCACCCGAGCAGCTCGAGTCGGTGTTGGCTGAGATCTTCGGCTCGGAAAACGTGTTCCGGGATTTCACGTTCGAGCGGGCCACCTCCTTTGCGCAAACCGACTATCGGGTGACCGGGGTGGTCGATTTGTCGGAAGGTTCGGATCTGTTCATCGATTCGCGGCTGACCGAGCGCCTCGGCGGCGAACCTCTCGGTCAGCCAATTCCCAATTTGGAGGAGGCGCTATCGAGAGTAGCCGTGCGGTTGGTTTTGGATCTGCCGGTGGGTGCCGAACAAGAGGAGACTTTGGAGCTGGGACAGGGGGCGGTGAGCATCGAGATGACCGCTCAAGAGGAGAGCGGTACCGCGGTGACCCTTCGATGGGTGGCCTGGGCCGCGTTTGCGCTGCTGGGTCTGTCGGTGCTGGTTGCCGTAGCCGGCTATCTGCTGGAGCGCCGGAATCGGATCCGCAGCACCGATCCGACCGTGCCCCAGGAGCCGTTGGTTCGATCCACCGCCGCGGCTGCGGCCCAGCCCCCGGCTCGCCGGCTGCGACTGGTGGTCTTGAACCCGCTCGGAGTGCTGTTCGAGCCGTCCGATGAGCCGTCTCAGCTCCTGGCCGATTTCGCGGCCGAGCGCGGTTCAGAAGTGGATGCCGAGAGCGTGGAACAGCTTCATAACCAGGCAGTTCTCGGTCGCATAGCCCCCGCTGAGTTGTGGACCGGACTCGGGTTGGATGACGACCCCGCCGAGCTCACCGAGCAGTATTTGGACCAGTTCACCATGCGGTCGGGGGCCCGGGACTTTATGGCTGAGATGGCCCGACGGGATTTGCCGGTGGCCTGTCTCACCAACGACATCGCCTCGTGGTCATCGGCATTGCGGGATCGACTCGAGATCACCGGGGTGGGCACCTGGATTGTGAGCAGCGAGGTCGGGGTGTGCATGCCCGCTCCGGGGATCTATGAGGCCCTGCGCCGGACGACAGCGGTTCCCTACGAGAACGCGCTGCTGGTGGATGTGAGAGCTGGGCATCTCGACGCCGCCCATGCACTGGGGATGTCCACCGCGCTGTTGGCCGATTCCCGGCCTCAAGACGGGGAGGCCCCTGGTCACGCGGTGGTGACCAGCTTCTCCGAATTCTTCCGGCGCCGTCCCCGGTCTTAGATCAACTGAGAATCTGGGCCGCCTGCACGGCAAAGTAGGTCAGCCCAGTAGCTCGGCGGCCTGCGTTGCGAAGTAGGTCAAGATGATGTCGGCGCCTGCTCGGCGGATGCCGGTGAGCGTTTCGGTGACGATGGCCTGCTCGTCCAGCCAGCCCGATGCCGCGGCCGCCTTGATCATCAGGTATTCGCCGCTCACCTGGTAGGCGGCCACCGGCACCACCGAGGCATCCGCGAACCGCCTCACTACGTCGAGATACGGTCCGGCCGGCTTGACCATCACCATGTCGGCGCCCTCGGCGATGTCCAGCTCTAGTTCCCGCAGGGCCTCGCGGCTGTTGGCCGGGTCCATCTGGTAGGTCTTCTTGTCGCCGGAGCGGGGCGCCGAGTCGAGCGCCCCGCGGAACGGCCCGAAGAACGCCGAGGCGTACTTGGCGGTGTAGGCGCAGATGCCCACCTCGGTGTGCCCGTGGTGGTCGAGCGTTTCTCGGATGGCCCCCACCCGGCCGTCCATCATGTCGCTGGGGGCCACGATGTCGGCCCCGGCGTCGGCGTGGGTCAGCGCT
>JAJDTA010000077.1 GCA_022827405.1 Acidimicrobiia bacterium | reverse complement strand
TTCAAGGGTCGGATGCAAACTATCGGTTGCTTTGCCTTCTCGACCGCCACGCTGATGACCTGGGCGGATCATCGATTATCTGCGTCTATGGGTTTTCAAAGCCAAAGCGACAGAGTGCAAGCGGCAGAGATTACAGGCAGGCCAGAAAATACCGAGAAGAATTCGAACGAACCAGGAATGTGCTTAGCTGATTTTGGCGGCACCTAGCTCGGCACCAGTCCCGTGACCGGCTCCCAGTTCAAGCCCAACAGCACAGGCAAGGTCAACCACAGTGCCGAATGAGGGGTCGGGTGTTTCGAGCGAGTAGATCTGCCGGATGTCTTCGGGATTGATATTGGCCTGGCAGGCTAGCTCCTCGTAGCTCCAGCCCAGCTCATTTCGGCGCTGGTCAATGAGCCGAATGATGGAATCGAACTGGTCATCTCTGTGACGGGCCTGTTCGACTGTGCAGCGATACTCCGGGTCGTCCATGCGCTCTGCAAAATACCGTTCGGCACCGGTGCGTTCCCTGGACATATGGCCACTATAGCGACCCGTCAACCGCGGTAGACAGGCCATTCAACTTTAGAACCGTCAAGACGGCTGGCGGCCGACGCCGATCTGGCGGGCGATGATGTTGCGCTGGATTTCGCTGGAGCCGGCCCCGATGGTGCCGAGGCGGGCGTTGCGCCAGTGGAGCTGCATGTTGGAGTCGAGGGTGTAGCCGTAGCCGCCCATCACCTGCATCCCGGTGTAGCTGGCCCGCATCATGGCCTCGCTGATCCACAGCTTGGCCATCGATACTTCGAGGGCACACTGCTCGCCCGCGTCGATGCGCCGGGCCAAATCCCAGGTGAGGGTGCGGGCGATGTTCACGTCGACGGCCACGTCGGCCAGCATGTGCTGGATGGCCTGGAAGCGCCCGATGGCCTGGCCGAACTGCTCCCGAGTGTTGGCGTACTCGATGGCCTCCTCCAGGATGGCCTCCATCGGACCCAGGTTGATGGGCAACGAGGAGAACCGCTCCCGCTCTAGGTTGGCCTGGAGGTTGCGGTGTCCTTGGCCCTCGGTGCCCAGGATGTTGGCCGCCGGTACCCGTACGTCGGTGTAGGTGACCATGTTGGTGCCACTGGCCCTCTCACCGATGGTCTCGATGGAGGTGATCTCGATGCCAGGGCTGGACAGATCAACCACGAAGAACGTGATGCCGTCTTGCTTTTTCGCCTCGTCGGAAGTGCGGGTGGCCAGCAGCACATAGTCGGCGTGGCGGGCGAAGGAGTTCCACATCTTGGTCCCGTTCACCACGAAATGGTCGCCGTCGCGCTCCGCCCGGCACTTCAGGTTGAAGGCGTCCGATCCGGCGTCGGGCTCACTGAGCGAGAAGCAGAACTTGTATTGGCCGGAGGCGATGCCGGGTAGGAATCGCACCCGCTGCTCCTCGGTGCCGTAGATCTGGAGCCCGCCCGAAGCGTGGATGGCGGAGCGGTAGACCATGATGGCGAACGACATCATCGCCCGGCTCAACTCGTATAAGACGATGGCCACCTCCACGATGCCGCCGCCCTGGCCGCCGTATTGCTCGGGGATGCCAACCCCCATGAACCCGGCGTCGGCGAACCGCTGGTAGGTCTCTAGCGGGGGCTCGCCTTTGATGTCCCACTCCCGGGCGAATCCGTCGGGCAACTCCTTGACCGCGAACGCCCGCACGGATTCCCGCAGCATCTCCTGTTCGGGGGTGAACTCCATGGGCGCCTCTTCGTGCCGAAGTTGCTCAGTGGCCGCCGATGAGCACGTCGACAGCGGTGACCCCAGAAGTATGCACGATGAGCGGATTGATCTCGGCCTCGGTGTGATGGCGGGCGGCGATGCGCCCGAGTCGCACCAGCACTTCGGCGGCGGCGTTCCGGTCGCAGGGGGGATGGCCCCGGTAGCCGTCTAGCAGCGCTCCGGCCCGGGTGGCGTCCAAGAGGGCGTGGGCTTCCACCTCACTTAGTGGGGCAGGGGCGATGGCCACGTCGTCGACCAGTTCGGCCAACACCCCTCCGAGGCCGACCACCACGCAGGGACCGGCCTCCGGGTCCAGCCTGGTTCCGACGATCAACTCGATGCCGGGACCGGCCATGGGCTGGGCCACCACCACAGCATCCGACAGGCCCAATTCACGGCGGCGGGCTTCCAAGCGGTCGGCGACTGCCGCGATGTCGCCGGGCTTCACGTTGAGCTCCACCAGTCCGAGTTCGGTCTTGTGGTTCAGGCCATCGCCTACGAGCTTGACCGCGGCCGACCGGTCTTCGGAGTAATCGGCAGAGGCGCAGGCCGGGGCTGCTATGTCGGCCATCAGGTTGTCCAAGGACTCATCCGGCCAAGTGTGCGGCTCTTCGCTCGGCTGTTTCGAGTCCCGCCGGTTTTCCCAAGCCGCCAGGCAGCGGAACAGGCGATCAGGGGAGTTGAACACCGGGATGCCGGCGTCAGCCAGTTTGGGGTAGTCCACCGGATGCCACCCCGGTGCGCTGAACACTGCCACCGGCGTTCCCCGGTTGGCCTGAGCCACGAGAGCGTCCATTTGCTTGTCAATAATGACTTCGGGGCCGATCAGCATCCCGTGTACCAGGGCGTCCAAACCGGGATCGTCGCCCATGGCTTCGAGTGCGGCGGGCAGCAATTCGTGGTCGACCACTGATTGGCCGGTGAGGTCCAGGGGATTGCGGGGTTCGCCCAGCGTCATGCACTCAGCCAAAGCCGAGTGGCTCGTCGGTCCCAATGGGGGGACTTCGAAGCCGTTCTCGCGGGCAGAATCGGCCAAAATTCCCGCCATGGCCCCCGACGACGACAGCACGCCGATCCGGCGCCCCCAGCGGCCCCGGGCCAAGGGGAGCGCGGCCAACTCGGCCAGGTCATGGGCCATGAGAATGCCGTGTCGGTGGCAGCGGGCCGCGAACGCGTCGTAGTCACCCACTAGAGCCCCGATATGACTGCGGGCCGCAGCGGCGCCCTCGGGGGAGCGGCCGGCCTTCATCACATGCACGGGCTTGCCTGCGTCTCGGGCCTCATCAGCCGCCGCGAAGAATCGGTCGGCATCGTGCAGTCCCTCGGCATACACCACGATCTGCTCGGTGCAATCGTCGGTGGCCAGGAACCGGACGTAGTCACCCACCGTGAGATCGATGCCATTGCCCACTGCAAACCCCACAGTGAGGCCTAGGCCATTGCCCAGCAAGTGCTGGACCAGTGACGACACCAGGGCCCCGCTCTGAGACACCACCCCGAGATTCCCCGCGGGCAGCTCGTCGGCCATGGCATACGGGGGGAACCCAGCCGCGACCCGGTCGATGCAGTTGATGATGCCGTTGGTGTTGGGCCCGCACACCGCCATCGGTGTTTCGCTCAGGAAACCCTTCAGTTCCAGATCAAGCGGGGACCCGGCCCGGTCTCCTTCGCCGAACCCGCTGCTGAACAAGATGGCGGCCCGGCTGCCGAGCGCCTCGGCCTGGCGGAGCACGTCGATAGCGGCAGCCGCCGGTACCAGTATCAACACCAATTCGGGGGGTTCGGGCAGTGACACCAGGTCGGGATAACAAGGCCTCCCTTCCAGCGTGTCGTAACGGGGATTGACCAGGTAGAGCTCCGCGGAAACATCGTGTTTGAGCAGGTTGCCCAGCGCCCAGGATCCCAGCTTGTTGCTCTCCAGCGGGGTGGCCCCCACCAGCGCGATGGTTCGGGGTCGCACCAGTGGGGTGAGGTCTTTGGCCAATGCGCTCATCCGGTGATGGTCAGGCCAGCTTGGCCGGTGCGAACCACCATGAAATCCATGCCCTCGGGTCCCGCGGTGAAGCCGTAGTCGACGTTGGCAGCCAATAGCAGCGTGTCGGGCGGCTCCACCACCACGCCGCTGTCCAGAATGGCGCTGCCGGCCAGCACCACCATCAGCTCGTCGCGGTCGTGGCTATGGGGCGGAATCACGTAGCCGGGCGCCAGCCGGATGGCATGGGCGAAGAACGATCCCCGGTGAAGCCAGGCCTTCTGCAAATCGGTGTCGTCGGGGTCGGGGTTCTCGCCGGGTTGGAACCACTCCACGTCGCGATATCGGGCGAGGGCCATAGGGAATTCGTAGCACGGCCAGCCGGGTTTCGGCTCTTAGGCGAGCCAATATCATGGCGATGATGCATGTGGTTGTGGCTGGTGCCGGGGGAATTGGTGGCGCCATTGCCGGCGAGGTGGCCCTCAGCGGCGGCAACGTCAGCGTGATCGATGCTTGGGCCGAACACATAGAGGCCACTCGGGCCGACGGATTGCGCTTGGTAGGTCCAGATTCGACTGGAGAGCGAGGCGTTCGGCTTCCCGCGTGGCATATGGGGGAGTGGCCCCGGTTAGCCCCCATTGATGTGCTGGTCATCGCGGCCAAGGCGTTCGACAACCGGTCGCTTGTTGCGCGGTTGTCCCCTCGGCTGGCCGACGGTGCCACGGTGATCTCGGCCCAGAATGGGGTCAACGAACCCCTGTTGGTCGAGCTGCTGGGCCCCGAGCCGGTGTTAGGCGCTGTCGTGCTGTTTCCCGCCGCACTTGTTGAACCGGGCCGGGTGAGGCTCGATTGGCAGCCCACGCTTCAGATCGGCGAACTCGATGGAACCCGCACCGACCGGCTGGAACGGGTGGCATCGGCACTGGGGGAGGGGATCGGCACACCGGTGAGCGACAACATCTGGGGGGCGATCTGGTCGAAGTTGGTGATGAACTGCATGAGCAACCCGGTCAATGCGGCACTCGGCGGCCGGGCCCGGGATTGCCGGGAGCAGCCCGGCCCCCGTCGGGTGAGCCTGACCTGTGGTTCGGAGGCGGTGGCGGTTGGCCAGGCACTGGGCTACATCATCGAGCCGGTGAGCGGTATAGAAGCCCAACTCATCCTGACGGGAGGACAGGCCGGATCGGGGGCCGCCGAATTGATCGCCAAATGGGCCGCTACCGCCGACGAGTTGGGCGACATCAAGGGTTCGATGCCCACCGACATCGAGCAAGGCCGCAGAACAGAGATCGATTCGTTCAGCGGGTTCGTCAGCCAGGAGGGATTACGTCTGGGAATCCCCACCCCGGCCAATGACGCGGTATTCAAGATGGTGAGAGAGATCGAATCTGGCCGGAGGACTCCCGGCCCTCAGAATCTGGATGAGCTGTTGAGGGCGCTGGGCTAGCGACCCTGCCAACGGGGCGGGCGCTTCTCGGCGAAGGCCGGAGGTCCCTCTTGGGCGTCGTCACTGGCATAGACCGGCTCGTAGATCTCGTCGGCGATGGCAGCCGCTTCGGCGGGGGACAATCCGGCGGTGGCCCGGACCATGGCCTTGCCGGCCCGGACGGTGAGCGGCGCATTGGCGGCGACCGCCGCGGCTAGTTCCGCAGCCGCCGACTTCAACTGCGCCCCGGCCACAACCCGGTTGACCAAGCCGACTTCGTAGGCCCGTTGGGCCGAGATCGGCTCGGCGGTACACAGCAACTCGATGGCCGTTCGGGGCGGAATCAGCCAGCCCAGTTGATTGGCCCACGGGGAGCCCCGGCCCACTTTGGCCTCAAGAATGCCGAAGCGGGCATGGTCGGCGGCGACACACAGGTCGCACTGCATTACCAGGTTGAAGCCGAAGGCGTAAGCCACACCGTTCACTGCGGCGATGACCGGCTTGGTAACCCCGCCGTCGGCCAAGCGGCCCCCAACGAATTGAGACGGAAGCCCCCGCTCGGCCCGGGCAGCCATCTCCTTGAGGTCGGCCCCGGCAGAGAAAGCGACTTCTCCTGCGCCAGTCAAAACGGCCACCGCGATGTCATCTTCGGACTCCACCCGATCCCATGCCTTGGCCAAGCCCGCCGACACCGCCTGGTTGACAGCATTGCGAGCCTCGGGGCGGTTGATGGTCACCCACGCCACCCCGTCGACCACCTCGAACAAGACTGCCTCCTGGTCAGCCATTGGGCACCGCCAGGGCCAGGTAGTGGTCGGGGGCGTCGTCCAATAACTCCAACGCCCAGCCTCCGTGGGCCAGCAGCGGCCCGATGCGGTGGGGATCGATGTTCATGTCGTGGGCGTGAGCGCCCCGGTCCTTGTGGCGGGCGGCCAAAGCGAGACGGCCTATGGGATGGAACACAGCCAATCGGGCGTCGGGCTGAGCCACTCGGGCCAGCTCCCGCAGCGTCCCCGCCGGGTCGGGCAGATGGGGAAGCAGTCCAGCAGCCAGGATTCCGGCGGCACAGCCGTCCCGCACGGGCAACCGCCCGACGTCTCCAATAGCGCATACCGATATGGCCTGCCGTCCGAGGCGGGCGGCCTCGTGGAGCATGGCCGGAGTGGCATCAACGCCCAGTACTGCGCCGCGGGGTCCGACCGCGGCCCGCATTGGAGGAAGCGCCCGGCCCGATCCGCAGCCGGCGTCGATAGCCACATCCCCGGGGGACAGCATGAGCTGGTCCACCGCCCATCTGAACAAGACGTCGTCATCGGGATGGCGGTCTTCCCAGCCGGCTGCCCGAGAGGTGAAGAACTCCCGGGTCTGCGCCAAATCCCTCGACAAACCCACTGGATCAGACTGTATCCGGGAGCTGGCGGGCCGACGCGACGAGAGCTGACAGCTCCGCTTCGGTAGCCGGGCCGGCCAGAGAAGCGCACACCGTGCCATTCTGATCGGCCAATACCGTCAGGGGAACAGCGTCGATCGCGTAGCGGCGGTGCAGTTCGCCGTGGCGGCGATGCTCCACCTCCTGTACGGCCAGCGCGTCTTCGGCCAACCCCTCAGCCGCCTTGAGCACCGCCGCACAGGTTGAGCAGGTCTTGGAGGTGAACACGGCCAACAGCCAGTCGGCATTGGGCTGGGCGAAATCCCAGCGTTCCAGTCGGGCGGGCACCGAGTATGTGGGCGCAGTCGGGTTAGAAGGTCGGAAGCGGCGATAAAGCCAGGCCGCCGCCAGAGCACCGGCGATGACCCCCAGGGCGATCAGGGTGCGGGCCACGACTCCGGGGCGTCAGGCTCCTCCATGTCGGCCGCCGAAGCTGCGGTGGTCGCAGCCGAGCCTCGCGTTGCCGCCGTGCTCCGAGAACTCAGAGCAGCGCCGATCACGTCTCGGGGATCTTCAATGGGGCCTTCGGTGCCCAGCTCAACCAGCCGGCCGACTTCATCACCAGAGATCGTCTCGTGCTCCAGCAAAGCCCGGGCCACCAGGTCAAGGCCGTTGCGATGCTTGGAAAGCACCTCCCGGCACCGGTTCTCCTGGGTCCGCAGAATCTCAGCCACTTCCTCATCGATAACTCGGGCAGTCTCGTCGCTATATTCCCGGCTGGTCATCATCTCGTCGCCCAAGAACACCTGTCCCGAGCTTCGCCAAGCCATCGGCCCAATGCGGTCGCTCATGCCCCATTCGCGCACCATGCGCCGGGCGAATTCGGTGGATCCGGCCAAGTCGTCGGCCGCACCGCTGGACGAAACGCCGAACACCAGCTCTTCGGCGATGCGCCCGCCCATGCGCATGACCAGCATGTCCTCGAGGTAGTTGCGCCGGAGGGTGTGACGGTCTTCCTCAGGAAGGGTCATGGTCACCCCCAAGGCCATGCCCCGGGGAATGATGGTTACCTTGTGCAGTGGGTCGGCGTGGGGCAGCACCACGGCGCACACCGCATGGCCGGCCTCGTGGTAGGCGGTGATCTGCCGCTCCTCCTCCGACATGACCATCGACTCCCGCCGCTGGCCCATCAGCACCCGGTCGCGGGCGTTCTCAAAGTGGATCATGCGGATCTGATCCGAATCGCTGCGCACCGCGAACAACGCCGCCTCGTTCACCAAATTGGCGAGGTCAGCCCCGCTCATTCCCGGTGATCCCCGGGCGATCAGGGGGAGGTCTACGTCGGCGGCGATCTTCTTGGACCGGACATGGACATTGAGGATTTGCAGCCGGTCGTCGGCCTCGGGCAGCGGAACCACCACCTGGCGGTCGAACCGTCCCGGCCGCAGCAACGCCGGATCCAAGATGTCGGGCCGGTTGGTGGCCGCCATCATGACAATGCCCTCGGTGGCCTCGAAACCGTCCATCTCCGACAGCATTTGGTTGAGGGTCTGCTCCCGCTCGTCGTGGCCGCCGCCGAGCCCAGCACCCCGCTTGCGGCCGATGGAGTCGATTTCATCGATGAAGATGATGGCCCGGCCCATCTTGCGGGCCGACAGGAACAGGTCCCGCACCCGGCTGGCCCCCACGCCGACGAACATCTCCATGAAGTCCGACCCGGTGACCGACAAGAACGGCACCCCGGCTTCGCCGGCCACGGCACGGGCAATGAGCGTCTTGCCGGTGCCCGGTGGCCCCACGAGCAGCACGCCTTTGGGGATGCGGGCACCGATCTGGGCGAATTTGTCGGGGTGCTTGAGGAAGTCGACGACCTCGACGATCTCCTTTTTGACCCCCTCGTAGCCGGCCACATCCTCAAAGGTGGTTCCGGGCCGCTCGGTGGTGTAGGTCTTGGCCTTGGAGCGGCCGATGGACATAATCCCACTCATCTGTCCCTGGGCCCGGCGCTGGAACCACCAGAAGATCAAGAAGATGAACCCAATTGGGATGAGCAAGGGCCAAATGGCGGCCCAGAAACTGCTGCGGGGGGTGTGGAACTCGAACGTCAAGATGTTGAGCCTCAACTCCTCCTCAACTTGTTCGGGCAGCGGGACCGGCCCGGTGGTGTGGAACTTGGCACCGTCCGCCATCGTGCCCTTGATCTCGCCGGTGTTGTTGTTGTACTCCGCTTCTTCGATCTGATTGAGCTGGGCTGAGTCGACGAAGGCCCGGAAGGAGACCTCCTCGCCCTTGTCCTCGCTGCGAAAGACGTTGGAGAACAGCAATGCGGCCAAGAGCCCGAGCACGATGAACCACACCCAGCGGGGCATCCGGCTCTGTGGGGCCTGCTGCTGACCCGGACCGCGCTCGGGGTCTCGCCGCTCGGGCGGCGGAGGAGGTGGCGGCGGGGGAGAGGCCATTGGACAATTCTACGAGGGCTCGGTGACAAAGTCACCATTACGCTGCTGGCCGGTGGCGACCAACGATCAGAGCAAAGTGCGGGAGATCCGCTGGGGTCTGCCCGATGTGTTCATCGGCCTGGTGATCTCGTGGATAGCAGCTGTCGTGGTCTTGATTGCCATGCTGGCGGCGTTCGATCTGGATACCGGCGGGGAGACGGGTACAGGGTCGTACGTCGGTCGTTACGGATTGGGCGACCACCTCGGCGTGGAACGCAGCGACCCGGCGCTGCCGCTGTGGACTCTGCCGGTAGGACAGCTTGGGCTATGGGCTGGGCTGGGGCTTACTGCGGTGGTGGCAGCCGCTTTTCGGGGCAACGGCTTGCGCCGAGACTTCGGCTGGTCGATGAAGGTCTCAGATATCCCTGTGGGGCTGGCCGTGGGCGTTTTCGCCCAGATCGTCGTGGTGTGGCTCATCTATGCGCCGTTCCAGCAGTTCTTCGATTTCGACGTGAGCGAGGCCGCCCGCCAGATCACCGACCGGGCCGCCTCCCCCGGCGACATCGCCCTGGTGATGCTGGGGGTGGTGGTGGGGGCGCCCATCTTCGAGGAGCTGTTCTTCAGGGGGCTCACCTTGCGGGCTTTCGAGCGGAAATGGGGACCGGTGGCAGGGGTGCTGGTGTCTTCGTTGGTCTTTGGGGCTGTGCACTTCCAACTCCTTCAGTTTCCCGCTCTCGTGGTCTTCGGAATCATCGCCGCTTTGCTGGTGAAGCGATACAAGCGGCTGGGACCGGCCATCTGGGCCCACGTGGGCTTCAATCTGATCGCGGTGATCAATCTGATCTGGCTTGCTTGAGGGGCACCGCGGGGTTCTTTGTGTTTACGTTGAGGTTGTGAGCAAGCCGGGCGTGCTGCGCGGGACGGTGCAGCGCTACGCATGGGGGTCGCGGGAGGCACTGCCCCGGATCATGGGGGAGCCGCCCACCGGCGAGCCCCAGGCTGAGCTGTGGCTGGGCGCCCACCACCGGGGACCGTCGAGCCTGCTACGCGACGGGGAGGACCTCTCGCTCGACGGGGTGATCGCCGCTGACCCGGTAGGCGAGTTGGGGGCGGAAACTGTCCGGTCTTTCGGCGATGAACTGCCCTTCTTGCTCAAGATCTTGGCCGTGGACCAGCCACTCTCGCTCCAGGCTCACCCCACCCGCCGGCAAGCCCAGGCCGGGTTCGATGCCCAGGATGAACTGGGCATCCCCGTCGATGCCGACCAGCGGTCGTATCGCGACCGCAATCACAAGCCGGAGCTGATCTGCGCGCTGGAGCCGTTCACCGCATTTTGCGGGTTCCGGCCGCCGAGCACCGCGGCAGAACTGCTCGACTCGCTCAAGGTCTCCGATCTAGCACCGGTGATCGTCCTTTTGCGGGAAGATCGCGCCGACAAGGCGCTTCGGTGGCTGCTGGAGCGACCTCCGTCGGCCGGTGCGGAAATCGCCCACCGCGTGGTGGAATCCTGCTCCCAGCCCGGCCCATTTCTGGCTGAGCGACAGTGGGCAGTGCGAATCGGCCAGCAGCATCCCGGCGACATCGGCGTGGCCATCGCCCTGATGCTGAACTTGGTGGAGCTGAGCCCCGGACAAGCCCTTTTTCTGGAGGCCGGCAACCTTCATGTGTACCTGCACGGGGTGGCAGTGGAGATCATGGCCAACAGTGACAACGTGCTGCGGGGCGGCCTCACCCCCAAGCATGTGGATGTTCCCGCCCTCTTGGAGGTGGTTGACTGCCGGGCATACGAAGTGCCGGTGACAATCCCCGACAGCCCGAACTTCACATTTCGCCCCCCCGTGCCCGACTTCGCCCTGACCCGCATCGAGGTGGCCGACTCGGTGCGCTGCCATTCCAGGGGACCGGAGATCGTGCTCTGCGCGTCAGGCCAGGTCAGCGCGGCCGGCTGCGAGATCGCCGGCGGTGGGGCAGTGTGGCTGCCGGCGGGGACCGGTGAGTACGCCATCTCGGGAACCGGGCTGGTGTTCCGGGCTCAAACCAACCACCGGGAATAGGGCAGCGGGGGCAGCCCATCGGTAAGACTGTGGCCATGGCTCTGGACCCCCGACTTCTTGAGATTTTGGCCTGTCCCGACGACAAGGGACCGCTGTTGTACTTCTCCGACGAGGACGCCCTCTACAACCCCCGCCTGCACCGCCGCTATCTGGTGGAAGACGACATCCCCAACATGCTCATCGACGAGGCCGATACCGTGGACGAGCCAGAGCACGAGCGCCTGATGGCCAGGGCTGAGTCTGAGTCCATTCCCTTCACATTTACCCCGTGAGCAACACGGCGCGTATCGAAGGTCGGAGCCGCTGATGAGTGAACGCGTAGACACTCTGGGGATGTGGCCTGCGGTCAATCGCCTGCCCGAGCAGATGCTGGACGCTCTGGACCGGACCAAGGACTTGCCCGGCCTGCCCGACCGCTCGGAGATCACCAATGTGCTGGTACTGGGAATGGGACCGGGCGGGTTCGCCGGCGATCTGCTGGCGGTGACGGCGGGGCCGTTCATGCCCTTGCCCATCGTGGTGGTCAAGAGTTATCAGCCCCCCTCCTATGTGGACGAGCAGACCTTGGTGTTCGCTCTCTCTGCCAGCGGCGACACTCCGGAGATCGTCCAGGCGGCGGCCCTGGCTGCCGAAGCGGGGGGGCGGGTCGTGGCAGTGACCGGCGGCGGCCAACTGGCCAAGATGGCCAACGCCTGGGGCGCCCCGCTGGTCGAGGTGGATCCCATGCTCTACCCGCCCCGAGCCGGGCTTAGCGTTTTGACCGTGGCCCCCATGATCATTCTCGAGCAGATGGAGCTGTTCCCCGGCGCATCGCAATGGGTGCGCTTTGCCGTGGACCAGATTCGCAGCCGCCGAGAGGCAGCCCGCACATCGGCCACCGCCCGGGCCCGCCGCCTTGCCGGCACAGTGCCGCTGATCTACGGCGGGGGAGGCCTGGGGTCGGTGGCCGCCCGGCACTGGAAGAACATGATCAACACCAGTGCCAAGGCCCCGGCGTTCAGCGCCGGCGTGCCCGACCTGCTGCACAACGAGATCGCCGGGTGGGGCCAGCACGGCGACCTGACCCGACAGGTGTTCAGCATGGTGGTACTGCGCCACGATCACGAGCACCCCGAGGTGATGCGGGGCTTCGACGTCATGATCGACCTGATGGACGAGGTGGTGGCCGCGGTCTACACCGTGGAGGCGGCCGGAGAGGGCCCGGTGGCCCAGATATTCGACCTCATGTACCAGGGGTCGATCACCGCCTTGGAGATGGCCGCCGCGGTGGGCCTCGATCCCGGCCCGGTACCCGCCGTCGTGGCTGCTCGACAGGCGCTGTCCGGTCGCACCCAATGACGGCTCCGCCCGGCATACTCCCTAGATTCAAGCGGGAAAGTCCGCCAGTAAACCCCAACAGCAAGGGAGGGTCGCGGTGACCCTTGAGCACGATTTCAAAGTGGCCGATGTGGCCTTGGCTGAGGCCGGCCGCAAGGAGATCCGCCTGGCCGAGCACGAGATGCCCGGTCTGATGGCCCTGAGGGCTCGGCACTTCGACGATCAGCCCCTGGCCGGGGCCCGCATCACCGGCTCGCTCCACATGACCGTGCAGACCGCGGTGCTCATCGAGACCCTCACCGCGCTGGGAGCCGAAGTGCGTTGGGCGTCGTGCAACATCTTCTCCACCCAGGATGCCGCCGCCGCCGCGGTGGCGGTGGGTATCAGCGGCACCCCTGATGACCCCCAGGGGGTTCCGGTGTATGCCTGGAAAGGGGAGACCCTGGAGGAGTACTGGTGGTGTACCGAGAAGGTGCTGCGCTGGCCCGACGGCGGGGGGCCCAATCTCATCTTGGACGACGGCGGCGATGCCACCCTTTTGGTCCACATGGGGGCCGACGCCGAGGCTGTCGGCGACGCCGGCGATCCC
Organism: Acidimicrobiia bacterium; assembly: GCA_022827405.1. Classification (GTDB taxonomy): domain Bacteria; phylum Actinomycetota; class Acidimicrobiia; order Acidimicrobiales; family Bin134; genus Poriferisocius. Next base: position 19,423 of record JAJDTA010000077.1, on the reverse strand, counting down.
GATGAGGCCGATTCCGAGGACTTAGCCGAGATCCGCCGTTTGCTGGGGCGCACGCTGGGCAGCGAACCCGGACTGTGGACCGCCATGGCCCAGGGCGTTCGGGGGGTGTCGGAGGAGACCACCACCGGCGTCCACCGGCTCTACCGGATGAAGGCCGACGGCACGCTGCGCTTCCCGGCCATCGACGTGAACAACTCGGTGACCAAGCAGAAGTTCGACAACCTCTACGGCTGTCGGCACTCGCTGATCGACGGCATCAACCGGGGAACCGACATGATGATCGGCGGCAAGACAGCGGTGGTGTGCGGCTACGGCGACGTGGGCAAGGGCTGCGCCCAATCGCTACAGGGCCAGGGCGCCCGGGTGGTGATCACCGAGGTGGACCCCATCTGCGCGCTGCAAGCGGCCATGGAGGGCTTCGAGGTCAAGCGGCTAGAGGATGTGCTGGAGACCGCAGACTTGTTCATCACCGCCACCGGCTGCAAGGACGTGATCAGCGCTGAATACCTGGGCCGGATGAAGCACCAGGCCGTGGTGGGCAACATCGGCCACTTCGACAATGAGATCGATATGGCCGGGCTCAACGCCTTGTCCGATGTGCAGCACATCAACATCAAGCCCCAGGTGGACGAGTACGTCTTCCCCGACGGCCACTCGGTGATCGTCTTGTCGGAGGGGCGCCTGCTGAATCTGGGCAACGCCACCGGTCACCCCAGCTTTGTGATGTCGTGCAGCTTCACCAACCAGGTGCTGGCCCAGATGGAGCTGCACGCCAACGCCGAGGCCTACGGCACCGACGTGACCACCCTGCCCAAGGAGCTGGATGAGATGGTGGCCCGGCTGCACCTCGACGCCCTTGGTGTGCGCCTGACCACCCTCACCCCCGCTCAGGCCGACTACATGGGGGTGTCGGCCGACGGACCGTTCAAGGCCGACCACTACCGGTACTGACTCGGACTGTTTGAGCGATGTCGTCGCCGGGGCTTGAGGGCTCACCCATTCCCCCCACCATCGAGTGGATGGGCGACCACATCCGGTTGATCGACCAGCGGCGGCTCCCCGACGAGCTTGTTCTGGTGGAGGTGCACAGCGTTGAGAAGCTGTGCGACCTCATCTCCACCCTGGCCATTCGGGGAGCGCCGGCGCTGGGCGCCGCCGGAGCTATGGGAGTGGCTTTGGCCTCGTTGCAAGCCCGGGACTTGTCCGAGGTGGCCTCGATGCTGAAGGCCACCCGGCCAACGGCGGTGAATCTGGCCTGGGGAGTGGACCGAGCCTTGGCCGCGCCCGACCCGGTGGCCGAGGCGGTGCGGATCGCGGCCGACGATGTGGCCGTCAACCAGGCCATTGGGGCCCACGGCACCGCAGTGGTGCCCGACGATGCTCGGGTGATCACCCATTGCAACACCGGATCGTTGGCCTGTGTCGGCTGGGGGACCGCGCTGGGCGTAATCCGCTCATCGCATGACGCCGGGCGACGACCGTCGGTGTGGGTGGACGAGACCCGGCCGGTGCTCCAGGGCGCCCGGCTCACCGCCTGGGAGCTTCAACAGCTCGGCATCCCGGCAACGCTGGTGGTGGATTCCATGGCTGGCTCCCTGATGGCTGCGGGAGAGGTTGACCTGGCCATCGTCGGGGCCGATCGCATCGCGGCCAATGGGGATGTGGCCAACAAGATCGGCACCTACTCGCTGGCGGTGCTGGCCCGATATCACGAGGTCCCCTTCTATGTGGCCGCCCCCACCTCCACTATCGACCTGGCCACCGCGTCGGGATCGCAGGTCGTGGTGGAGGAGCGCTCCGGCAGTGAGGTAGTGGAGGTGGGCGGAGTGCGCCTCGCCCCTGAGGGGATGGCCGCCCAGAACTGGGCCTTCGACATCACGCCGGCCGAACTAGTCACCGGCTACATCACCGAAGAAGGCGTCAGCGACCGCGTTCTTTGATGGCCGGTTGGCTGCCCGTGGCCGGACCAAGGGGATGTGTCACTGGTCGTCTTTAGGGTGCGGTCATGTTGTTGTTGCAAATGTGCGCGGGATGCGAAGGGCCGGGGCCTTCGCCGTGTGGGCGGTGCCGGGCTGGAATGCGGGCGGTGGGGGAGATGCCCCCACCCGAGCCCTTGTCCGGCTTGTGGGCTGCCTTTGCCTACGTCGGAGCGGGCCGGGAGTTGCTGGCCCGGCTCAAGTACCGCAATCAGCGTTCATGCGTGCGCTGGGTGGCTTCGGCCATGGCCGGTGTCCTACCCTCGGATCTGTCTGCCGACGCTGTGACGTGGGCGCCGACATCGCCCCGCCGCCGCCGCCGTCGGGGTTTCGACCAAGCCGAGCTGTTGGCCCGAGCCGTGGGGCGAGAAACCGGTCTGCCCGTCATTTCCCTGCTGAAGAGAGTTGACGCCGCTGGTCAAACCGGCCGCAGCCGCAGCCAGCGTTACTGTGCTCCGGTCTTTGCTCCCCGGCGCTCGCCACAGGCCGGGGTGTTGGTGGTTGACGATGTGGTCACCACCGGAGCCACCCTCCAAGCGGCAGCCTCGGCCTTGATCCGGGCCGGTGCCCAACGGGTGGACGCGGTGGTGGCCGGGGCAACGCCGCTGCCTTCCTCACAACGGCCGCCCGGTGTGGCTACCATGAGAAGTCACAACTAAACCCCAGCCGAAAGGGAGCCGCCATGGAAGTGACCATTAGCAGCAGCGGGATGCAGGTGTCGCAGAGACTGGGGGAGACCACCCGAACAAAGGTGGGCAAGCTGAGCCGTTACTTGTCGGGCATCGATCACGCCACGGTCCGGTTCAGCGAAGAGAAGAACCCCCGCATCGCCGAGCCCGATATCTGCGAGGTCACCCTGGAGGGTCACGGCTATCACATTCGTAGCCGGGTCAACGGACCGACGCCGTTCGCCGCTCTCGACCGGGCCATAGCCAAGCTAGAGCGCCAGCTTCGTCGCACCAAGACCCGCCGGGTCGACCGCCAGCACCATACCCGGGAGCGCCGAGCCAGCTAGGCCCCGCTCAAGCGACAATTTGCCCATTTGCGCGCCCGCATTCAGGGGCACGCCCAGCGCAGCCCGGGCCATCTCCGCTGACTAGATGGGGAGGGCGTGGCGGTAGAGTAGGGCTGACATGAGTGTGTTTCAGAAGATCCTGAACACTGGCGAGGGCAAGAAGCTCAAGGCACTGGAAGACCTGGTGCCCGACATCAACGCGCTCGAACCGGAGACCAAGGCGCTATCGGATGATGCGCTGCGGGCCCGCACCGGGGAGTTCCGCCAGCGCTTGGAGAACGGGGAAGACCTCCACGACCTGCTGATCGAGGCCTTCGCCGTGGTGCGGGAGGCGGCCTGGCGGGTGATCGGCCAGCGCCACTACGACGTGCAGTTGATGGGGGGCGCGGCCCTTCACTTCGGCTGGGTGGCCGAAATGCGCACCGGCGAGGGCAAGACCCTGGTGTCGACCCTTCCCGTGTACCTCAACGGCCTGGGTGGCGAGGGTGTGCACGTGGTCACGGTGAACGACTACCTGGCCGCCCGCGACGCCGATTGGATGGGGGCCATCCACCGCTGGCTGGGCCTCACCGTCGGGCTGGTGGTCCCCGGAGAGCGGGGTTCGGAGTTCAAGCGCGAGCAGTACGGCTGCGACATCACCTACGGGACCAACAACGAACTGGGCTTCGACTACCTGCGCGACAACATGGCCATGTCGGCCGACCGGCGGGTCCAGCGGGGCCACAGCTACTGCATCGTGGACGAGATCGACTCCATCCTCATTGACGAGGCCCGGACCCCCCTCATCATCAGCGGGCGCCTAGCCGACGCGGCCAAGACGTATTACAAGTTCGCCAGCGTGGTGCGGGGCCTGCGGCGAGACGTCCACTACGACGTCGACGAGGAGAAGCGCATCGTGGCCCCCACCGAGGATGGGGTGCATGCGGTGGAGCGGGCGCTAGGGGTAGAAAACCTCTACGACTCCGTTAGCGCCAATTTGGTCCACCAGCTCCAGGCCGCCCTGCGGGCCAAGGAGCTGTACCACCGCGACAAGGACTACATCGTGCAGCGGGGCGAGGTGAAGATCGTGGACGAGTTCACCGGTCGGATCCTGGATGGCCGCCGCTGGTCGGAGGGCTTGCACCAGGCGGTGGAGGCCAAAGAGGGGGTGAAGATCAAAGAGGAGAACCAGACGCTGGCCACCATCACCCTCCAGAACTACTTTCGGCTCTACGACAAGCTGGCCGGCATGACCGGCACCGCGGTGAGCGAGGCCAACGAGCTGTTCAGCACCTACGGCCTGCACGTGGTGCCGATTCCCACCAATTTGCCGGTGGTCCGGGCCGACGAGGGCGACCTCATCTACAAGAGCGAGAAGGGCAAGTTCGACGCCTTGGTCGATGACCTGGTCGAGCGCTATGAGCGGGGTCAGCCGGTGCTGGTGGGCACCGTCTCGGTGGAGAACTCCGAGAAGCTGGCCGATGTGTTGAACAAGCGGGGCATCCCCCACGAGGTGCTCAACGCCAAACAGCACTTCCGGGAGGCCGAAATCGTGGCCCAAGCCGGTCGGCTGCACGCCATCACCGTGGCCACCAACATGGCCGGACGAGGGGTTGACATCGTGTTAGGGGGCAACCCCGAGGCCATGGCCCGCCGGGACGCGGTGGCCGAGGGCCTCGACCCCGCTAGTGAAGAGGGCCAGACCCGGGCAGCCGAGCTGCTGGAGAAATACGAGGCCGAGTGCGGGGCCGAGGGCGAGAAGGTGCGGGAGTTGGGCGGCCTCTATGTGCTGGGCACCGAGCGCCACGACAGCCGCCGCATCGACAACCAGCTCCGGGGCCGCTCCGGGCGCCAAGGCGACCCCGGCGAGAGCCGGTTCTACCTGTCGCTGGAGGACGACCTCATGAGGATCTTCGCCACCGGGGCCATGAACTGGGTCATGGACAAGGCCCTGCCCGAAGACGTGCCTATCGAGGCCAAGATGGTCACCAAGGCCATCGAGCGAGCCCAGGGGACGGTGGAGCAGAAGAACGCCGAGGCCCGCAAGAACGTGCTCAAGTACGACGAGGTGCTCAACGAGCAGCGCAAGGTGATCTACAAGCGGCGAGCCCAGATCCTGGCGGGCGAGGATCTCAGAGCCGACGCCCTCGAGCATTTGGGCGAGGCGGTCGATGCGGTGATCGACGGGCAGTGCACGTCGGAGGATCCCACCGACTGGGACCTAGAACAGTTGGAGACCGAGATCCGAGTGCTGTGGCCCACCAAGCTGGGCGCCGACGAACTGGGTGCCGCGGTCTCCACCGACGAGCTCTACGACGTGCTGGTAGGCGAGGCGGTGGCCCACTACGAGCAGCGGGAGGAAGAGGTCGGCGCCGGGGCCATGCGAGAAGTGGAGCGCCAGATCATGCTCCGTATCATCGACCAGCGCTGGCGCGAGCACCTCTACGAGATGGACTACCTCAAAGAGGGCATCAACCTGCGGGCCCTCGGCCAAAAGGACCCCCTCACCGAGTGGCAGCGGGAGGGGTTCGAGATGTTCGGCCAGATGATGACCGGAGTGGCCCGCGACTTCGTCACCTACATCATGCACGTTGAGGTCAACGTGGAGGCCCCCACCCGGGCCGACGATACCGGTACCAGCAACATCACCGAGACGGGTCCGGCCGACCCGTCCAGCCAGTCGTCGCTGGCCAGCGCTTCGGCTGCCCCGGAGGTGGTGGAGGAGTCGGCCCCCCGGTCGAAGACGCCGGTGGTGAAGTCAGAATTCGACAAGACCCCCCGCAACGCCCCCTGTCCCTGCGGATCAGGCCGCAAGTTCAAGCAGTGCTGCGGCCGCTGACTGGCAACTCCCGATAGTTCCCGTGTCTGATTTCACCGGCGACCTCGCCCTGCTCCGATCCAAACTCGACGAAGCCCGCCGCTACCTGCACATCGACGACCTGATCGCCCGCCGCCCCGACCTGGAGAAGGCCGCGGCCGCCCCCGGCCTGTGGGACGATCCCGACCGGGCTCGCAAGGTGACCCGAGAGCTGTCCGAACTGGCTGAGGACATTGAGCTGTTTGCCGGGTTGGAGGCCGCGCTAGAGGACGCCGACACGCTGCACGAGTTAGCCGTGGAGGAGGGCGACGAGTCGCAGGCCCCGGAGATCGCCCAGATGCTGGAATCTCTGACCGCCAAAGTGGACGCCCTGGAGCTGCGCTCGCTGTTGGGTGGCGAACACGACGGCTCCGATGCGGTGTGCGAGCTGCACAGCGGAGCAGGCGGGACCGACGCCCAGGACTGGGCCGAGATGCTGTTGGCGATGTACCAGGGCTGGGCCGAGCGCCGCGGCTTCGACTTCAAGGTGGACTCCGTTTCGGAGGGCCAGGGGGCGGGCATCTCCTCAGCCGACTTCACCATCTCTGGGCGCAACGCCTACGGCCTGTTGCAATCAGAGCGGGGAGTGCACCGGCTGGTCCGCATCTCACCGTTCGACTCCGACGCCCGCCGCCACACCGCCTTCGCCCAATTCAAAGTGGTGCCCTTCTTCGACGAAGTATCCGGCGAGGTGGACATCGACGACAAAGACCTCCGCATCGACACCTTCCGCTCATCGGGAGCAGGCGGCCAACACGTCAACGTCACCGACTCCGCAGTACGGATCACCCATCTGCCCACCGGCGTGGTGGTGTCCTGCCAAAACGAGCGCAGCCAGCACCAGAACAAAGACCGCGCCATGCAGATCCTGGCCGCCCGCCTCGCCGACCTCAAACGAGCCGAACGAGAAGCCGAAATCGCCGGCCTAGCCGGCGAACACCAAAAAACCGAATGGGGCAGCCAAATCCGCTCCTACGTCCTCCACCCCTACCAACAAGTCAAAGACGACCGCACCGCCGTCTCCATCGGCAACGTAGAAGCCGTCCTAGCCGGCGACCTCGACGAACTAATAGAAGCCTACCTCCGCTGGCGCCGCATGAGCTGAGCGCGGCCAGATCCCGCGCCGGTGTAGACGATCCTGACCGCTGTTGTCATGTCCAAAGAGGCTGTTGACGCGGTTGGCGGTCTAAAATCCGGCGCTGTGAGACGCCGGGTTGTTCTACTTATCGCGTTTTCTGCCTTGGCGTTGGGGCTGACGGCGATTCCGGGGGATCCAGTTATCGCTCATGGGCCAGCCGAGCACAGTGCGGCGGAGCGGTGCTTTGATCACCACAAGTTTGGTGAGAGTCCTGTGGATGTCGCCAAGACCGCCGACGGGTCTGCTGTCCTCGCCCAGGTGAGTTGGAACTGGCACGGTGCCATCGGCTGTTACCTCACCCTTGGCCAACGAGCCCTGGCCGTTTTGCGGGCCGCCCCGCCGCCACAGAGTCTGCCTAACGCCTCGACCGATGCATCCGAACGGTGCTTTGATCACCACAAGTTTGGCAAGAGTCCCGTGGACGTCGCCAAGACCGCCGACCACCAAACGGTGCTTGCCCGCCTGAGCTGGGGTTTCCACAGCACCGTCGGCTGTTATCTAGTGCTTGACGACACCGCCCTCACCACCTTGCGCACCGCCGCCAAACCCGACCCCACGCCCGACCCCACGCCCGATCCGACGCCGGACCCCACGCCCGATCCGACACCCGAACCGTTGCCTTCTGGCGAGTACCTTGCAGTTACCGCGGGCAGCAAGCATTCGTGCGCTATCAAGACCAGCCAGACCATCGCCTGCTGGGGCGACAGCGCGGGTGGCAAGTTGGATGCGCCGAAGGGTGCCTTCACCGCTATTTCGGCTGGCGGGTGGCATACCTGCGCCATTGCAGTGGATGAGACCATCGCCTGCTGGGGCAACGACACCTACGGGCAGCTCGACGCCCCCGCGGGCCGCTACACCGCCATATCGGCCGGCAAGGTGCATTCCTGCGCTATCAGCACCGATCAGACCATCGCATGCTGGGGCTACAACATTGAGACTGCCAGCGAGTACGGCGACGCCCCGGCGGGCCGCTACACCGCCATATCCGCTGGTCGATCCCATTCGTGCGCCATCAGCACCGACCAGACCATCGCCTGTTGGGGCGACCCGTGCGCTGCTAACTCGGAGCCGCGCATCCACTGTTCGGGCAACAGCACGACCGGACCCGAGGGCCGGTTTACCGCCGTGGCCGTCGGAGGATCCACAGAGCGCATCGCAAACACGAGCTACAGTCCAGCCTACGGGCACTCATGTGCCATCAGAGTCGACGAGACCCTAGCCTGCTGGGGCAACGACGACTACGGGCAACTTGACGCCCCCGCGGGCCGCTACACTGCTATCGCCGCGGGCGAAGCCCATTCTTGCGCCGTCAAAGTCGATGAGAGCATCGCCTGCTGGGGCCGCAGCGAAGCCGGGCACTCGTGCGTTATCAGAACCGGCACGGCTTTCGCCTGTTCGGGTGAGCGCGTCTCCGGCCCGTCGGAAGCGCCTGCGGGCCGCTACATTTCTGTTACCGCGGGCGAGACCCACTCGTGCGCTGTCAGGGTTGACCAGACCCTCGCCTGTTGGGGGGACAACCGCTACGGCCAGACAATGGCAACCCCAAGCCCACCAGGACTTCCGCCTCTGGGCCGTCACACCGCTATCGCAACCGGCCGATTCCACTCGTGCACCATCAGCACCGACCAGACCCTCGCATGCTGGGGACGGAACGACTATGGCCAGGCCAACGCGCCCCCGGGCCGCTACACCGCCATCGTTGCAGGCGGTTTCCACTCATGCGCTATCAGAGTCGACGAGACTATCGCCTGCTGGGGCTACAACTTCGACATCGGCCATTTTCGATCGTCGGATCCACCCCTGGGCCGCTACACCGCCATCGCCGCCGGTGAGTCGCACTCGTGCGCCATCAAAATCGACGAGACCGTCGCCTGCTGGGGCAACAGTATCGACGGCCAGACTGACGCGCCTGCTGGCCGGTACACCGCCATTTCCGCAGGTGGAAGACATTCGTGTGCTATCAGAGTCGACGAGACCATCGCCTGCTGGGGGAGCATCAGTTCAGGCGAGGGAAATGCGCCCACCGGCCGATACATCGCCAGATCGGCCGGATTTTGGAATACATGTGCCATCAGAGTCGACGAGACCATCGCCTGCTGGGGCCACGATAGCCTCGACGAGGTAGAGGTGGATGCGCCTGCTGGCCGGTACACCGCCATTTCCGCAGGTAGAAGACATTCGTGTGCTATCAGAGTCGACGAGACCATCGCCTGCTGGGGCCTCGATCTTCATCGCGGCAACGGCCTGACAAGCGCACCTGCGGACCGATCCCGCGACCTGTCAGCCGAACATTGGTATTCGTGTGCTATCAGAGTCGACGAGACCATCGCCTGCTGGGGCAACAATAACTGGGGCTTGACAGACAATGCGACCCGCCAAAATACCACAATAGGCACGGCTGCGAATGCAACAAACTCGATCATTGCCACTGGCCATTCCCACTCGTGTGCCATCAGAACAGACGAGACGATCGCCTGTTGGGGCTCAAACACCTTCGGCGAGAGCGATGTTCCCGCGGGCCACTACACCGCCATCGCCGCCAGCGACTTCCATTCGTGCGCCATCCGGACAAGTCAACTAATCGGCAATCTCTTCTTTGATTCCAATATCCTCTGCTGGGGCGCAAACTCATTTGGCGAGACCGATGTTCCCGCTGGCCGCTACACCGCCATCGCCGTCGGCCATTACCATTCGTGCGCCATCAGAGTCGACGAGACAATCGCCTGCTGGGGCTCAAACATCACCGGCCAAACCGATGTTCCCCCGGGCCGCTACACCGCCATCGGTGCAGGCGGTTCCCACTCGTGCGCCATCAGAGTCGACGGGACTATTGCCTGCTGGGGCGACATCACCTCCGACGAGACCGATGTTCCCGCGCGCGACTACGATGTTCCCGCTGGCCGCTACACCGCCATCGCCATCAGCGCTTACCATTCGTGCGCCATCAGAGTCGACGAGACAATCGCCTGCTGGGCCCCCTACACCACCGATCAACTTGAAGCACCTCCAGGTCCCTACACCGCCATCGCCGTTGGCGTTTACCATTCGTGCGCCATCAGAGTCGACGAGACGATCGCCTGCTGGGGGCAGAACTATTGGGGAGCGGCCAACGCGCCCCCGGGCCGCTACACCGCCATCGCCGTCGGCGATTACCATTCGTGCGCCATCAGAGTCGACGAGGCAATTGCCTGCTGGGGCGACGACGACTACGGGCGACTCAGTGTTCCCGCGGGCCACTACACTGCCATGGCCATCGGTAATTACCATTCGTGCGCCATCAGAGTCGACGAGACAATCGCCTGCTGGGGCGAAAATTCCCATGGCCAGACAAACCCGCTGGCGGCGCAAAATGTCTCAGAAGGCGGCGACGTTGCTGTCGACGCTATTTCGCATTCTTGGTGGAACCAGCCTCGGGGATTGCTGAGGGTCAAGTTTCATGTGTGTACGACTCCTGAACTACGTCCATTCATCTCCGCAGACTTCATTGATAACCATGTCGCCGCTTTGAATGAGCAGGTCGCGCCCTTCTATAGCTGGCAATCATCCGGGCTGCTGGATGTTCAATTCGAAGCTGGCCAAATACTCGAAACCTCATATGAAGAGGTGATAGAAATACCTTCGCCAGGATGCGTGGAACAGGTCTACGACGGAAATAGAAGCAGTGGACTTGCCCACCAGTTCTACGAATATGGAACCGGCTTGGCCAACACAGATGGGTACGGTGGCAGAGGATATCTAAATGGACCCCTAAGCACGATCCATCGCCGCCAACCGCGTGATGAAGCCCCGCGAGCGCCTTCGGAATCCTGGCTTAGGAGCACGTTATTTGTTGCAGCCCATGAACTGGACCACAACATTGGAGTTCATCATTTTTTCAATGAATGGGAAGGGTATACTCGCAGCGATCAGTACGGCAATTATTCCTTTAACGAGGGAATTGCATCGCATAATTCTTTGTTTTCACGGGTATTCTCCTGTAGTGCAATGCAGCGACTTGGATGGCCAATTGGCGAAGGTCACCCGGCGTGCGTGCTCGTACCCGACCTTCCCCCGGTGAGACAATTGGGGATCGTGGAGGCGGATGATGGCACCCCCCTTCTGACTTGGACGCAGCCTAAACGTGATGAGGGGTCGCCACCCATAACCGGCTACAGAATTGAAATTACAAGAGCTGGCTTACCTGCATCTGACGTGTTGCAACAACACAAGGTTTCCGCGGAAACTAGAGAATTCCCACTCCGGTTGCCGGAACAATGGCCGAGGGGAGTATATAAGGTGTCTGTACAAGCACTTTCTGATATCGGCGACAGCTTCCTCAGCACTATTACTGTCACCATTCAGGGAAGCGTATTGGCTCGCCCTGTTCCTCAACCCTTTCCCGGGGCTCAATCGCAGAATATAGCCGCCGATTTTCCCATTGAGTGGGAGTTGAGTTGGGATACTTATCCCGATGCCATAAGTTACGAAATATCCGGTTTCGACTCTTGTCCTGCTAGCCACACAACTTTCAGTGGCGATTGTGTTACGAGCGAAACGCGGATTTCGTATTCTGAGTCTTTTGGAGAACTTGAAGAAGGAAGAACTTATCGGGTGGAGGTACACGCCAGGCTCAATCCTTTCAGCAGGATCCCAGTCGGGAGGGCATTCTTCACTGCTCAACGCGACATTCCCGAGTGGTGGAGGGGGCAAGACTACACACCGCCCTTCTGACACACCGCCCTTCTGACAGGCAGGAGGAGGCGGCCGGGTTCAGCCCGCGGGGTGCGTCGTCGGGGGCTGGCGCTGGTGATAGCGTGGTTCGAGCTTTACAGCTCGCTGCTGGGGCTGTCTGGCGGGGGCGGTTCGGAGTTCACATCGCATGATCAGAATGGAGAATGTCACCAAGGTGTACAAGGGCGAGGTGCTCGCCCTTCAAAACGCCACCTGCGAGGTGCAGCGGGGGGAGTTCGTCTTCTTGGTGGGCCCGTCGGGTTCGGGCAAGTCCACCTTCATGCGCCTCCTGAACAAAGAGGAGAAGCCTGACCGGGGCCGGGTCTTCGTGGCCGGCCGGGACATCGGCGAGCTGCCGAGCTGGAAGGTGCCCTTTTTGCGGCGCAACATCGGCTGCGTCTTCCAGGACTTCAAACTGCTACCCAACAAGACCGTCGTGCAGAATGTGGCCTTCGCCCTGGAGGTGATCGGCCGTCCCCGCAGCGTGATCAAGTCGAAGGTGCCGGCCATATTGGAACTGGTGGGGCTGTCCAAGAAGATGCACAACTATCCCGACGAGCTGTCGGGCGGGGAGCAGCAACGGGTTTCCATCGCCCGGGCCTTCGTGAACCGGCCGCTGATTTTGTTGGCCGACGAGCCCACCGGGAACCTCGACCCCAACACCTCACTGGGCATCATGACGCTGCTCGACCGCATCAACCGCACCGGTACCACGGTGGTCATGGCCACCCACGACCGGAGCATCGTCGACAAGATGCGCCGCCGGGTTGTGGAGCTCGACCGGGGCCAGATTGTCCGGGACCAGTCCCGGGGCGTGTACGAATAGCCGATGGGCAAGAGTGATCCCGGCAGCGGGGGTCGGTCGGTGGACGTGAGCCGATGAGCCTCAGGTTGGACTACGTCCTGCGGGAGACGATCAGCAACTTCCGCCGCAACATCACCCTCACCCTGGCCACCGTCATCACCGTCACCATCTCGCTGACGCTTCTGGGCGCGGCGCTGCTGTTCGGCGACGCCGTGGACAACGCCACCGTCCGCTGGAAGGACGGGGTGGAGTTCATCGTGTTCATGGAGCCCGACATCAGCCCTGAGCTGGAGGCCGATGTCCGCCGCCAGCTCGAGGGCTCCCCCGAGGTCAGCGGGTTCACCTACATCGACAAAGACGAGGCCTACGCCGAGGTGCAGGATCTGCTGGGCGACTCGCCAGAGCTGGTGGACGTGATCACCCCTGAACGGCTGCCGGCGTCGTTCCGGGTCAAGCCCACCGACACCCTCCCAGAGCGGGTGGACGAGTTGGCCTCGGTTTTCCGGGCCCAGCCGGGGGTGGCCAAGGTGGTCACCGCCAGCGAGACCATCCGGGCCATCGAGGATCTGTCCAGCGGGCTTCGCCAGAGGGTGATCATCATCGCCATCGTCTTGCTAGTGGCCGCCGCCGTGCTGATCTTGAACACCATCCGGATGGCGCTGTTCTCCCGCCGACGAGACATCGAGGTGATGAAGCTGGTGGGGGCCACCAACTGGTTCATCCGGGTTCCGTTCATGTTCGAGGGGCTGATCCAAGGGCTCATCGGCGGGGTGATCGCCATACCGCTGATCTGGCTCACCAACAACTTCTTCAGCGTGATCAACGACGACGTCTCCCTGGAACTGTTGCGGGGGTTCACCGTTGATCCCTCCCGGGTCTGGACACTGGGATTCCAGATGGTGGGGCTGGGCGCGATCGTGGGCACGGTGGGCTCCGGCATCGCAGTGAGCCGCTTCTTGGACGCCTGACCGGCTGGCCTCACCCCACTGGCTGGCCTCGCCTCTTCGGCTCTTCTTGGCCACCGGGCATTCTCGGGGCGTAGTAGATTCGCGGCAGATGGCCGCGGCTTTGGTGGCCGATGGCCGGGCAAAAGGAGCAGCAGATGGCCCAGCAGGTTCAAGCCGTAATCGCCAAGGCCAAGGGCGACCCGGTCAGCATCGAGACCATCGAGGTACCCGACCCCGGACCGGGCGAGGCCGTGGTGGCCGTGCAGGCCTGCGGGGTCTGCCACACCGATCTGCACTATCGGGAGGGGGCCATCAACGACGAGTTCCCGTTCCTTTTGGGCCATGAGGCTGCCGGAATCGTGGAGTCGGTGGGCGACGGCGTGACCAATGTGGCCCCCGGCGACTTCGTGATCCTCAATTGGCGGGCAGTGTGCGGCAATTGCCGATCGTGTGATCGGGGCCGTCCGTGGTATTGCTTCGCCACCCACAACGCCACCCAGAAGATGACCCTGAACGGCCAGGAGCTGTCACCCGCGCTGGGCATCGGGGCCTTCGCCGAGAAGACGCTGGTCGCCGCGGGCCAGGCCACCAAGGTCAACCCCGAGGCCAGCCCGGAGGTGGCCGGGCTGATCGGCTGCGGGGTCATGGCCGGCCTGGGCGCGGCCATGAACACCGGCGGTGTCGGTCGGGGCGATTCGGTAGCGGTGTTCGGCTGCGGCGGCGTAGGCGACGCGGCCATCGAGGGGTCCCGGCTGGCCGGTGCCCACACCATCATCGGGGTAGACATCGACGACACCAAGCTGGAGTGGGCCAAAGAGTTCGGCGCCACCCACACGATCAACTCCGCTCGGGAGGATCCGGTGGAGCGGATCCGAGAACTGACCGGCGGGCACGGCGTGGATGTCGCCATCGAGGCCATCGGCCTGCCCCAGACCTACGAACAGGCTTTCTACGCCCGGGACTTGGCCGGAGTGGTAGTGCTGGTAGGGGTGCCCAACCCCGAAATGAAGATCGAGTTGCCGATGATCGAGGTATTCGGCCGGGGTGGCATGCTCAAGTCCTCGTGGTACGGCGATTGTCTGCCGTCTCGGGACTTCCCCATGCTGATCGACTTGTATCTCCAGGGGCGGCTGAACCTGGAGCGGTTCGTGTCGGAGACCATCGGGTTGGAAGGCGTTGAAGAGGCATTTCACGCCATGGAGCGGGGAGAAGTGCTCCGCTCAGTAGTGGTGCTCTGAGTGTTCCTGTTTTCCGCAGACAAGATTGCCGATTGACGTTTGTGGAACAGGTGGGTACGCTCTTGTTGCGGGTGGGGCTCTAGGGGCCAGAGTTACTTGAGTAGATCATGGGTCTGCTCTCGCCGGAGACACCTGATATGCCCGATTTGAACCTGACCACGGTAGTGACTTCCCTCGTTGTGCTGTTGCTGCTGTCCTTGCCGTTTATCGCCGCCCGGTTGCCGCGCTCTCGCCACCTCCCGTCTCGCCAGGTTGAGAAGTCGGGTCCCGGCCCAGGTTTCACCTATGCCCTGGTTCCCCCCGAGGGACATCCTGACAGCGGCGACCCTGAACAAAGGGGCTCCTGGCAATGGTGCCTGGCTTTCATCCCCGAAGAAACCGACGACGGCGGATCCGAGATGCCGCCCTGGTGGGCACCGGCACCGCCCTGGGATGCCGACGCCGAGCGAGTCACTGCCCCCCTTGATAGAGACTTCACCCGCGATGCCGACGCCCTGCAAGCGGTGTTCGAGGAGACCGGCGTTTACCCTGCGGCGAAGGCCCAAGGGCGTACATAGACCCTTCTCTGCGCCTAGGTAGGTGCGGTTGGAGCATCATTAGCCATGGCTAGGGCTGCTGAAGACCGGCACCGAGACCGGCGATTGGCCATGGTGCGCCGTCAGATCGAGGGGCGGGGAGTTTGCGACCCACGGGTTCTGGAGGCCATGAGAACGGTGCCGCGGCACCGTTTCGTGGCCCGATCGCTGGCTGGCGATGCCTACAAGGATTACCCGTTGGCCATCTCCGCGGGCCAGACCATCTCGCAGCCCTACATCGTGGCCCTCATGGCCGAAGCGGCCGCGATTGGGCCGCATGATCGAGTGCTCGAAGTGGGAACCGGTTCGGGCTACGGGGCCGCCGTGCTGGCTGAGCTGGCTGCCTCAGTGATTTCGGTGGAGCGCCACCGGAAGCTGGCCGACGCTGCGGGCCGAGTGCTGGCCGAACTGGGGTACACCACCGCCACCGTGGTGTGCTCCGACGGGTCGCAGGGCCATCCACCTGGCGCCCCCTATGACGCAGTGGTCGTGACCGCGGCCGCCTCCCGCATTCCGCCAGCGCTGATAGATCAACTGGCCGACGGCGGCCGGCTAGTCATCCCCGTGGGGCCACCGTCCTTCTCACAGAACCTCACCCTGGTTACCCGAAAAGGGGACGAGACCTTCTCCAAACGGTTCTGTCCGGTGAGGTTCGTCCCCCTCGTCGAGGAGTCTTGAGCGGGACTCTCCTCAGCTCGCGGCCTCCAGCGACCAATGGCTGAGCCGCGTATAGCGGGCACCGTCGGGGTGAAGCTCGCTGGACACCAGCCAAAACTCGGTGGCCTGGAATTCATCCTCAAAGGGCTGCCCGACCACCGTGCCCGGTACCCACTTGCGAGCTCGGGCCAGCGTCAGGTGCCCGGTGAACTCTCGTTTCCCAGGCGGCTGCCCTATGTCCGCAGTCAGGTTCCTCACCTCGGCCGCTCAACAACGTCATCCGGCGGAAATACCGCCAAGAACAGCCAAGCCACGATTCATAGGCTACGGGCGGAGCAGCATGACAGCGGCAACCATATGTCGCCTGAACGGGGCCGAGGCAAAGGTAGGGTTAGCGGGTGCTGCGGTTGAGTGGTGAGGTTCATTCGGAGGTTGTTGCCCATGCGCTGTCGGGGCTGCCGAATGAGGCTTGTGGGCTGTTGGCTGCTCCAGGTGGGGGAGAGGTGGTCGACCGGTTCTTTCCAGTGCGAAATGCGGCAGAGTCGAGCCAGATTTACCGGCTGGATGATGGTGAATACCTCCAGGCGGAGCGCACTGCCGACGACGAGGGGCTGACGCTGGTGGCGGTGATGCACTCCCACACCCACACCACCGCCTATCCGTCGCCTACCGACGTGCGCGACGCCTCGGCGTTCGATCCCTTTGGGGCGCTGCTTTATGTGATCGTTTCGCTGAAGGATCCCGAGCCCTCGCTGCGCTGCTACCGCATTCTCGATGGCGGGATAACCGAAGAGCCGGTGGTAGTCGAGGGGTAGCCTGGAACCTGTGGCTGCGCACAAATCGGTGATTGATCTCATCGGCAACACGCCGATGGTGGACGTCACCGTGCTGTCGCCCAACCCGTCGGTATCCATCCACGTCAAGCTTGAAGGCGTGAACCCGGCCGGTTCGGTGAAAGACCGGGTAGCCCGCCAGATGATCCTCGAAGCCGAGGACGACGGCACGCTGGAACCGGGCCGCACCATCATCGAACCATCGTCGGGCAACACCGGGATCGCCCTGGCCATGATCGCCCGCCTCCAGGGGTATCCGATCAAGATCGTCATGCCCGAGAATGTCTCGGCCGAGCGACGCCAGCTCCTCGAGGTTTTCGGCGCCGAGATCATCTGGTCGCCGGGTGCCGAGGGGTCGAACGGCGCCGTCCGCCTGGCCCAGAAGCTGGCCGACGACAACCCCGAGTGGGCGTTCCTGTACCAGTACGGCAACGAGGCAAACCCCCGGGCCCACTACAACACCACCGGCCCGGAGATCCTTGCCGACTGCCCCGAGATAACCCACTTCGTTTCGGGCCTGGGCACGAGCGGAACCCTGATGGGGGTTGGGGCCTATCTCAAGGAGCGCAAGCCCTCGGTGCAGGTGCTGGCGGTGGAACCCCCTGCCGGAGAGATGGTGGACGGCCTGCGCAGCCTCGACGATGGGTTCATACCCCCGGTTTACGAAAAATGGGGTGGCGATCAGCTCCTAGACGGCAAGCGCATCGTGCGCCCCCGTGAGTCGATCGAGTGGACTCGGCGGCTGTCTGAGGAGGCGGGGATCTTCGCCGGCATCTCCACCGGAGCGGCACTGGCCGGGGCGGCTCGAGTGGCCGAACGGACCGAGGAAGGCACCGTGGTGGTGGTGTCGGCCGACGGTGGTTGGAAGTACCTGTCCACCGGGGCGTGGACCGATCCGATCGATCAGGTGACGGCCCGAGCCGAGTCGATCGTCTACTTCTAGAAAATCACCATTTGGGCGGGTTTTCTTTTCCATGATGTGCTATAAGCGCGCCGCGCTGCTACAATTCTTCCACCCAAACCACACCACCACGCTGGAGCACAGCTCCAGCCGAACGGCCTCGACTCATCCCGCCAGAGTCGAGGCCGTTCCTCTTGATAGGAAGAATGGGATAGAAATATGAGATTCGACGGCCGGGCAGCCGATGAGCTGCGGCCCATCCACTTTGAGCGGGATTTCACCGAGATGGCCGACGGCTCGGTGTTGGTCTCTTTCGGCCGCACACGGGTGCTGTGCACCGCGTCGGTGGACTCCGATGTGCCCCGATGGATGAAGGGCCGGGGAACGGGCTGGGTCACCGCCGAGTATTCCATGCTTCCGGGCTCATCTCCTGAGCGGGTCAACCGGGAGGCCGCCCGGGGCCGCCAGTCGGGCCGCACCCAGGAGATCCAGCGGCTTATCGGACGCTCGCTGCGGGCGGTGACCGATGCCGCCAAGCTCGGCGAGCGCCAAGTGGTGTGCGACTGCGACGTGCTGCAAGCCGACGGCGGCACCCGCACCGCCGCCATCAGCGGCGCCTATGTCGCCCTGCACGATGCCTTCACTCGGTTGGCAGTCGCAGGTCAGATCGAACAACACCCGATGATCGAGGCGTGTGCCGCAGTGTCGGTTGGGGTCATCGACGGAGTCCCATCGCTCGACCTCCCCTACGAGGAGGATGTGGCCGCCGAGGTGGACATGAACGTGGTAATGACCGAGTCGGGCCGCTTCGTGGAGGTGCAGGGTACCGCTGAGGGTCAGCCGTTTCGCCGGGACCAGTTGGATTCGCTGTTGGACCTGGCCACATTGGGGATCGAGCAGATCATCAAGCAGCAGAATCAGCTGCTGGCCGATCCGCCCCCATCCCGTTGAGCTTCGCCCCTGGGGAGACGCCCCGGTTGGTGGCGGCCACCGCCAACCCCCACAAGCTGGCTGAGATCGCCGCCATATTGGGATCGTCGGTTGAACTGCTGCCCCGACCCGCCGACCTGGGCGAGATCGTGGAAGACGGCGACACCCTGGAGGCCAACGCCCGACTGAAGGCCACCGCGGTGGGCAACCACACCGGCCAACCCGCGGTGGCCGACGACACCGGTCTGGAGGTGGCCGCTTTGGGGGGCGCACCAGGAGTGCGGTCGGCCCGCTATGCCGGCGAGCACGCTGACGACGCCGACAACCGGGCCCGGCTGCTGGCTGAACTCGAGGGGGCAGCCGACCGGTCGGCCCGATTCCGCACCGTTGCGGTGGTGGTGTTTCCCGACGGCCGTGAGCTGCTGGCCGAGGGCATGGTCTCTGGAACCATTGCCGCGGCGCCTGTGGGAGACCACGGCTTTGGTTACGACCCGGTGTTCGTTCCCGACGGGGGACAGGGGCGCACTTTCGCCGAGATGTCGGCCGACGAGAAGAACGCAGTGTCCCATCGGGGTCGGGCATTTCGATCCTTGGCTGCCCAGTTGGGCCTATAACCTGGCTCCATACAGCTACGCGCCAGTGGCGGAATTTGGCAGACGCGCAGGGTTTAGGTCCCTGTGGGCGCAAGCCCGTGTGGGTTCAAATCCCACCTGGCGCACATTGTGATGTCGCGGGACATCGGAACATTGTGAACCTGCGCGGGCGGGTGTTTTTCATGTTTTGTTTCGGGGTTGGTAGTCGGTGTTTGGGTTGAGGGTGAGGTGGCGGAGGAGTTCTCCGGTTTGGGTGTTGATGACGCGGA
>JAJDTA010000199.1 GCA_022827405.1 Acidimicrobiia bacterium | reverse complement strand
GTCTGGCCCACAGTCAGATCCTCGCCGGCCCGGCGAATGTGGTTGCCCTCGGGCACCGACTGGGCCACGGTCACCTCGGTACCGTCGGCGCTTGTCTCGGTGAGCTCCACCATCACCACTGCGTCGGCACCGGGCGGGATAACCGCGCCGGTCATGATGCGGGCAGCCTGTCCGGCGCCCACCGTGATGTCGGGCGGCACTCCGGCGGCAATCGTGCCTGCGATGGCCAAAGTCGTCGGCGCATCAGCCACATCGGCCGACCGCACCGCGAAACCGTCCATCGCCGTGTTGTCGAATGGGGGCACCAACTCGGGCGCCACCACTGTCTCGGTGGTCACCAACCCTCGAGCGTCGCCAACGGCCACAGTGACCTCGTCCAGAATGCCGCATCCGGCCAGCACCCGCTCCTGAGCCTCAGTAAGTGGGATCATCACCAAAGCGCCGGTTCTTCTCGCTTCCACATACGGCGAATGTTCTCATGGTGACGGGCGATAACCACCACCGCAACCCCGATAACCACCACCACCTCCAGTGCTGGCCAACCCTGAATGGCCACTGAGGCCGGTGCCGCGGCCACTGCCACCAGCGAGGCCGCCCCGGCCCGCTTGGTTGCAGCAAGGGCCACCGCCCACACCCCGATGAGGATCACGCCCACCGCCGGGGTCAGCGCCAGCAGCATCCCCCCAAACGTGGCCACCCCCTTGCCTCCTTCGCGGTAGCGCCCCAGCGGCACAATGTGGCCCACCACCGCGGCCGCCCCGCACACCGCTCCGATCAACTGGTCCCCGAAAATGAGCCCCAAGCCCGCAGCGATAAACCCCTTCCCAACGTCGCTGAGCAGCACCCAAGCCGCCGGCCACCGCCCCGCCACTCGGTACACGTTGCTGGCCCCGGGATTATTCGACCCTTCCCGGGTCGGGTCGTGCCCCGTATACCTCCCCACCAAGAGCGCGCCCGGAAACGTCCCCCACGCATACCCGGCCAGCACAAGCCACCAAGCCCAGTCCACCCGCACATCGTAGTGAAACGGACCAGAACCCCTCAGATAGCCAAAAAACAACCGCCACCCCTATCCTTAACTCTCGTGCCCGCCTACGACTACAGCTGCCAAACCTGCGGCACCCGCTTCGAGGTCATCCAGTCGTTCTCCGAAGACACCCTCACCCGCTGTCCCGAAGCCGACTCCATCGCCAGCCCCGCGGCCTGCGCCCAGCCCGGCAAAGGCCAAGTATCCAAGGTGTTCAGCGTCCCCAGCATCACCTTCAAGGGCGACGGCTTCTACCGAAACGACAGCCGCTCGGGAGCCAAGTCGTCCACCATGGCCGGCTCGTCGTCCAACGGAGACAGCTCCAACGGCCAAGAAAAATCAGACTCGGCCAAGGCAGACGCGGCCAAGTCCGACAGCAGCTCATCGGAGTCGTCGAGCCGCGAACCGGCCAAAGCCGCCTCCAGCTCATCCGACGACTAGTCGCCAGCCATGCCCGAGATCGGCGTCATCGGCGGCTCCGGTCTCTACTCCCTTCTGGATGACGCCGTAGAAGTACCGGGTGACGACGCGTTCGGACCCCCGTCGGGGCCGCTCACCATCGGCTCGGTGGACGACATCGAGGTGGTGTTTCTCGCTCGCCACGGCCCCGGCCACCGCTATCCGGCCCACAAGGTCAACTACCGGGCCAACCTGTGGGCCCTGCGCCAAGCCGGGGTAAAGGCCATATTCGGACCCAGCGCCTGCGGCTCGCTTCGCCCCGAGCTGGCCCCCGGCCACATCGTGGTGTGCGACCAGCTGGTGGACCGCACATCGGGCCGGGCCGACACCTACTTCGACACCGTCACCAACCACGTCTCGCTGGCCGACCCCTACTGCGATGAACTCCGCCAGGCGCTGCTAAGCGCCGCCCGCGCCGAACAGATGACCGCCCACGACGGGGGGACCATGACGGTGATCTCCGGCCCCCGTTTCTCCACCCGGGCCGAGTCGCGCTGGTTCAGCGACAGCGGCTGGGACGTGGTGGGCATGACCCAGTACCCCGAAGCCGCCCTGGCCGCCGAGCTGGGCATCTGCTACGCCACCGCCGCCCTGGTCACTGACTACGACGTGGGCCTGGATGACGACCCCAACATCGAGCCGGTCACCCAAGACGAGGTGTTCGCCTTCTTCGCCCAGAACCTCGACCGGATGCGGGCCGTCTTGTTCGGCGCCATCCGCGCCGTGGCCGCCAACCTCCCCGACTGCTCGAGCCGGACCAACGGCATCGAGCCTCCCTTGCCCTGACCCTTTCCAACGACTCCCGCGGCCGCTAGCCTGAACGGCGCTTCCCCCGCTTCGAGCATGGCGAAGGCGCGCGCCGGTGGACGCATCTGCTGACAATGTGCACCAACCCCTCACCTGGCGGGGCTCGCTTCTGGGCCGGTTGCCGGGCGGGCGGCGCAGCTACTGGCTGGTGGTGGCCGCGGCCGCGGCGATAACCGGACTGGTGGTGGCCGCCATCGCCGTCATGGCCGGAGGCGGACCCTCTTTGGGCCAGCTCACCCCGGTTGTGGTGGCCATCGAACCCATCGAAGCCGGACAACCGCTAGACGAGGCCAACACCGAGATCCGCCGGTACCCCGCACTGGTGCTGCCTCCCGACGCCCTGGGTGCGCTGACCGGCGATGAGGTGGCCTCCGCGGCCCTCCATGTCGGCGATGTGGTGACCGCAACCCGTCTGGGGGGACTGACCATCGGGGACCGAACCGAGGTTGCCGTTCCCGCCCACACCGCAATGCCCCCGCTGGTGCCCGGCGACCGGGTGGACGTGCTGGTGACCCTGCCGATCACCGATGACCGCGGCGCCCAGTCGCAAGCCACCCTCACCGTGGCCACCGCGGCAGTGGTCACAAACAAGGCCGAGCACGCCGTCACCATCGCGGTAACCGGCCAAGAACTGCTCCCGGTGGCTTCCGCGGTGATCCAGGGCTCGGTGACGCTGGCCCTGGTGCGGCCTGGTTGAGGAGCGACGCCCCTAGCGCACCGAGGCGGCTATGAGGCTGAGCACGAGCAGGGCCACCAATATCCGGTACACCGCAAACGGACCGAAGCTGCGGGTGCGCACCAGGGCCAAGAGCCCCTTGACCGCGGCGAAACCGGTAACAGCCGACGCTGCGGTGCCCCACGCGAACCCGGCTCGGGCATCGGCGGGGATGCCTCCCCATCCGCCGATGTCGATGAACTCATACACGCCGGCACCGGCGATCACCGGCACGCTCATCAGCATGGCCAGGCGGGCGGCGGCCTCGCGATTGAAGCTGAGCAGGCGCCCGGCGGTGATGATCACTCCCGACCGCGATACTCCCGGCTGAAGCGAGCAGGCCTGGGCCAGCCCCAGCCCCAGCGCGTCGCGCGCCCCGAACTCACCCACATCTCTCTGCCCCGTGCGCCGGTCCGACCACCACAGCAGAACACCGAATGCCGCCAGCATCACCGCGGTGAGCCAAACCTCGTCGTCGGCCTCGTCGATCACCGATCGCAGCCCCACGCCCACCGCGGCGGCCGGAATGGTGGCCAGAACCAGCAGCCACCCCAGCCGGCCCTCGTCGGTCATCGGGGCCTGGCGCCGGGTCACCGCGGAGATCCCGTCTCGCACCAGCGCCCAAACCTCTCGGCGCAGGCAGGCCAACAACCCCATCAGCGTGCCCAAGTGAAGTGCCACGTCGAACGCCTTCTTGAGATCGTCTCGGCCCTCGAAATCGCTCCAGTCGGCCAGCCAGGGAATGATCTGGAGGTGCCCGCTGGACGACACCGGCAGGAACTCGGTCAGCCCCTGGGCGATGC
>JAJDTA010000021.1 GCA_022827405.1 Acidimicrobiia bacterium | reverse complement strand
CCGGCACCCCGCCCATCGCCGAAGCGGTCGGACTGGGAGCCGCGGTGGACTATTTGACCGGTCTCGGCATGGAGCAGGTGCGAGAACACGAGGTGGCCCTCACCGGCTATGCCCTGCGCACCCTGAACCAGCGCTACGGCGACGACATCACCATCCACGGACCGACGGAGCCAGCCGAGCGGGGTGGGGTGCTGTCGTTCGAGTACAAGGGGATTCATCCCCACGATGTGGCCCAGGTACTGGACCGTTCCGGGGTGTGCGTGCGGGCTGGCCACCACTGCGCCAAGCCGCTGATGCGGGTACTGGGCTGCGCCGCCACCAGCCGGGCCTCCATGTACGTGTACAACGACGAGTCTGACGTTGATGCCTTGGCCGACGCGCTGGCCGACGCCGACGTGTTCTTCATCTAGTGACGCCTTGAATGAAGAAAGACTGCATATCGCTGAGCCCTCGCCCGTAGACTGTTGAACCGTCGCCATGCCTGATCTTGAAGATCTCTATCGCGAGATCATCCTCGACCACTATCGCAACCCCCGAAACCGGGGGGAGCTGGAAACCCCACCCGCCGTCCGGGCCGAGGGCTTCAACCCACTGTGCGGCGACGAGGTGATCATCTATGTGCAATTGGCCGACGGGGTGATCGAAGACATCAAGTTCGGCGGCCAGGGCTGCTCGATCAGCCAGGCCTCGTCGTCGATGATGTCGGCCGCCGTCAAGGGTCGCACTGTCGAGGAGCTGCAACAGTTCAACCAGGCCTTTAGGACGATGATGTCCATCGAGCCCGACCCCGACGACCCCGCCCCCACCAACGGCAACAGCGCCGACGTCAAGCTCGGCGACCTCGAAGCCCTCAAGGGCGTGGTCAAGTTCCCGGTTCGCATCAAGTGCGCCACCCTGTCGTGGCACACCCTCACCCAAGCCGTCGAAGAGGCCCAAGGCACCGCCTGATCCGGCCCTTCAGCCTGCCTACAGCATTCAGCGCAAATTCAGGGCGTTGACGCGGCGGGCGAATTCTAGGTCTAGCTCGGTTAGGCCGCCGGCGGCGTGGTTGGTTATGGCGATTTCTACGGTGGACCAGACGTTGGACCACTCGGGATGGTGGAACAGCCGCTCGGAAATCAGCGCTACCCGAGACATGAAGCCGAAGGCCTCGGAGAAGTCCGAGAAGTTGAATGTGGCGGCGAGCTTGTCTCCTTGGCGCTCCCATCCGGGCAGATCAGCGAGGGCAGCGGCGATCTCCTCGTCGCTGAGCAGTCTCTTGGCGTCGGCGTCTATGGCCATGGGTCGCCTCCTAAGTGAATCTCAACCGGTGATTCGGCGCGGGTGTCGATCCAGGGATCGTAGCCAGTCTCCTCTAGTTGGGCAGCCAACTCAGGGCCTCCGGTCTCTTGAATCACCCCGTCGATGAGGATGTGGACTACGTCGGCGTGGAGAACAGTCAACAAACGGCTGAAGTGGGTGATGGCCAGCACGCCGAGGTTGTCCTCATGGGTGGCCTGCTCGATGCGATGGCTCACCGCGGCCAATGCGTCCACATCGAGGCCGCTGTCCAGCTCGTCCAAGATGGCGATTCGGGGGCGCAGCACGCCGAGCTGCACCGCCTCACTCCGCTTCATCTCCCCCCCGGACAGGTCGACATTCAACGACCGGTACAGGAGGTCGGGGTCGAAGTCGACCAACTCGGCCTCGGCGGCCACTTGGGCTTCCACGGCGCTCCGGTCTCCCCCAATGGCAGCCACTGCTTCCTCAAGCATCTTCTCCAAGCCCACACCCGGCACCTCGGTGGGGTACTGCTGGGTGGAGAACAGCCCGGCGTGGGCTCGCTCCCATGGGGAGAGATCCACCAGGTCGACGCTGTTGTGTCCATCATCAACAAGAGTGATCGACCCTGAGGTGACCACATAGCCGGGACGACCCATGATGGCGTAAGCCAGGGTTGACTTCCCCGAACCGTTGGGGCCCATCACCGCGTGGACTTCGCCGGACGCCACCCGCAGGTCCACCCCGTTCAGAACCATTTGCCCGCCGACTTGGACATGCAGGTCCTCAACGACCAATTCGCTCATGGCTGGACCGCCCTCCTGCTCACCCATCTTGGCCGACCTCTAGCCAGACCTGGCCGTCTTCCACGCCCACGTCATACACCGGCACCGGGCGGGTGGCGGGGAGGGTTTCGGCCTCCCCGGTAGACAGGTTGAACAGGCTGCCGTGCTTCCAGCACTCGATGGTGCCCTCCTCGGTGTCCACCTCTCCCTCCGCTAGTGAGAAATCGGCGTGGCTGCACGTGTCGCCCAGGGCATACAGGTCGTCTCCCAAGCGAATGACTGCAATCTGGTGGACCAGACCGCCGGCCTCGACGTCGAATCGCCGGGCCTCCCCATCGCCCACCTCTTCGAGCGGGCCGAGAGTCACTCGTTCTGGATTCATGACCCTGTCTCTCCATCGACACCGCGATGGCCCAACCCCTCGATTTTGGATTGGAGCCGATCTCGCACTGCGGGCACGGCCTCGAGGACGGGAAATTGATCCAACACCTCGTCGAAGAACCCGGCAACAATCAGGCGCTCGGCGGTCTCGGTGGGCACCCCCCGGCTTTCCAGGTAGAACAGCTGGTCGCTGTTGATAGGGCCCACCGCAGATGCGTGGCTGCAATGGACCTCGTTGTTCTCGATCTCCAGGTTGGGCACCGACTCGGCCCAGGCGTCCTCCGACAGCTTGATGTTGCGGTTGGTCTGGTAGGCGTTGGTGCCCCGGGCATCGGGGCGCACCCGAATCAGCCCGGTGTATACCGACCGGGAAGCATCGTCCACCGCACCCTTGAACAGCAGGGTGCTAGTGGTGTCCGGAGCGGCGTGATCTTGAAAGGTGCGAAAGTCCAGAGTCTGCTCGCCATCACCGAAGTACAGCGAGATCAGATCGCCGGTGGCCCCCCGGCCCGACAAATGGGTGTCCAGCCGCGTCCGGGCGTATTCGCCACCCAACACCGCCGACGACGAACGCAGGTGGGCCTGCGCGCCGACTTGGCTGACCTGCGAGCCGATGTGCCATACCTTGGGCCCCAGGTCCTGCACTGCCAGATACCCCACTCGGGCGGCGGCGGCCACCCTGATCTCGATCACCGGGCTGATGAACGCGGAAACGTCGGCTGAGCCGTAAAGCTCCAGCACCTCGACCGAGGAGTCGGCCCCCGCGTCCACGATCAGCCGGGGGAAAACCGCTCCCCCATCAGCGTCGAGCCAATGGCGCACCACGATGGGCCCCTCCACACTCACTCCCGGGGGCACCCGAACCAGCAGCGGCTCAACGGAGAACGCGGC
>JAJDTA010000112.1 GCA_022827405.1 Acidimicrobiia bacterium | reverse complement strand
CCATCAGCCTTCTCCGTTCTCGCTATGGCCTGCCGGGGCCCACTTCCACACCAAGTAGTCGTGCTCGTCATCGGAATACAGCACGTCGATAACCAATTCCATCTCCATGCCTACCGACAGCTCATCCACCGACACCCCGGCGACCACCTGGCCCAGCACCACCAAGTTCTCCTCGGCCAGTTCCACGGCAGCCACCACATAGGGCTGGAACTCGTCACCGGGAATCACGTAGGGAGAGGGCGGGGCGTACTCGCCAGTGGTGAACGACCACAGCCGGCCGGTGCGGCTGAGCAGCACCTCATCGATCTCGTCGCCCAAACAAGCCGGATCAGAGCCGGCTAAGGCCTTGGGAAAGAAGTAGGAGCCCCGGCTCCGGGCCCGCCCCCCAATCAGCCGAGGCTCGTCAGAGTCGAGCGTAAACAACCCCTCAACCGCAGGAACCTGCGTCCTAATACTCACATCAAGACCTTATGGGGTCTGACCAGCAGGAGGCACCCCAGAGGGCGGCTACCGGTTGAGCATCCCTCCGTCGACCACCATCGTGTCGCCCGACACCCAGCGGGCCTCGTCGCTGCATAGCCACACCGCGGCCTCAGCCACCTCCACCGGCAGCCCCAGGCGTCCGCCAGGCATCATCTGGATGACCGCCTCGGCCATCTCCGGGCTCGACTCCCGCCACGACGCCACCATCGGAGTGTCGATCATGCCCGGGCAAATGGCGTTGACCCGAATGCCCTTGTTGTTGAGCTCATCAGACGCGTAGGTGGTCAGCCCCAGCACGCCCCGTTTGGCTGCGGTGTAGTGGGGCTGGCCGGGCGCGGGAATGAGCGCCGCCCCCGACGCGGTGTTGACGATCGCCCCGCCGCCTTGGTCCAGCATCTGGATGATCTCGTGCTTCATGCACAGAAACACCGAGGTCAGGTTCACGGCGATCATCTCGTCCCATTGCTCGAGCGTGAGCTCGTGGAACAGCCGGGAGGGATGGGTTATGCCCGCGTTGTTGAAGGCGTAGTCGAGCTGGCCGAACGCCGACACAGTAGACGCCACCAGTGCGGCCACTTGATCTTCGTCGGTCACGTCCGTGGCGAAGAACTTGGCCTGGCCTCCTTCGGCCTCTACTAGTGCCACCGTCTCGGCCCCGCCTTCGGTGTTGCGGTCGGCGATCGCCACGTTTGCCCCCCTGCGGGCAAACAGCACCGCGGCCGCTTGGCCGATCCCGCTGGCCCCCCCAGTCACCAAAGCCACCTTGCCCTTCATAACTCTGTTCCCTTCACGATCCCTGCCTTGCCCTTCATGCTTTCCTGCCTTCCATAGCTGTCATCACGAAGACATAAGGTAGGCCGCGAGCACAACGAAATACCGAAAGGACGGCAATGGCCATCTCTTCATGGGACGAGTTCCCGGTCCACCAGTCCCCCGACTGGATCCGCCACGCAGGCACAACCGACCGGAACTTCTACGATCGCAACTACTTCTGTCTGCACGGCTCCAGCGACGAGCTGTTCGCCATCTTCGGCATGGGCCAGTACCCGAATCTGGGCGTCCAGGACGCCTTCTGCTGCGTCCGCCGGGGCGACAAGCACCATGTGGTGAGGGGTTCCCGGCCACTCACCGACCGGATGGACATGTCGGTCGGCCCCATGCGCATCGAGGTCATTGAGCCTCTCAAGAAGGTCCGCTGCATCGTGGAACCCAACGAGCACTCCATCGCCATGGACGTGACCTGGGATGCGTCCATCCGGGCCATGGAGGAGCCCAACCAGTACATCCGCAGCGAAGGCAGGGTGGTGTTCAACACCCAGCGCTTCGCCCAGCTCGGCCGGTGGGAGGGAACCCTGTCGGTGGGTGGCGAGGACTTCGCGGTCACTCCCGACCGGTGGGGCGGCGCCCGCGACCGCTCCTGGGGCATCCGTCCGGTGGGCGAGCCCGAAGGTGACGGCATCCGCCAGGGCATAAACGTCATGTCCGGGATGTGGAACTACTTCCCCATGATGTTCGACGACCACGCCATCTTGTACATGAACAACGAAAACGACGACGGCGTCCGGCGGCTGGTCGAGGGCAAGCGGGTGTGGGTCGACGGCCGCCCCGACGAGGATCTGGGCCGGCCTGAGCACGACCACACCTTCGAGTCGGGTACTCGGGTGCTGACCCACTCCACCATCTCCTTCCCCGAGGCCGGGATAGAGATCGATTGCCAGCCCCTGTTGGTGAACTTCGTCTCGGTGGGAACGGGATACGGCATGGACGCCGACTGGCGTCACGGCATGTACCAGGGTCCCGGCTTGGTGGTGCAGGGCAAGGTGTTGGATGTCGACACCGAGGTCAAGCCCATCGGACAGTACGGCGTGGTCGACCATGTGGGCCGCTACACCTACGAGGGCAATGTGGGCTACGGGCTGTACGAGCACGGCTTCTTCGGGCCGTTCCGCCGCTACGGGATGACCGACGGGGCCGCGGGCGCCCCGTAAGCGGCGAGAGCGCCGGTAAGCTACACATCCGTGTCAGTGCCGACCGCGCGCTCAGCAACCACTTCCCCCAACAGTCTGGTAGCTCTGGAGGACCCCGACGAGTTCCAGGCCCGCCACATTGGTCCTGATCCCGAGGATCAAGCCGCCATGTTGGACGAGCTGGGGTTCGACAGCCTGGAGGGATTGGTGGACGCCGCAGTGCCGTCCAACATCCGCTCCCGCAGTCCTCTGGAGATGCCGCCGGGGATGACCGAAGCGGCCACCACCGAGGCGCTGCGGGCGCTGGCCGATCGCAACACGGTGGCCACGTCGCTGATCGGCATGGGCTACTACGACACCATCACCCCGGCGGTGATCCGCCGCAATGTGCTGGAGAACCCGGCGTGGTACACCGCCTACACCCCCTATCAGCCGGAGATCTCCCAGGGCCGTTTGGAGGCCCTGATCAACTTCCAGACCATGGTTTCGGATCTGTGCGCCATGGGCATGGCCAACGCCTCCCTGCTCGACGAGGGCACCGCCGCGGCCGAAGCCATGACGCTGTTGCGGCGGCTCAACCGCAAAGCCCCCGACGACCGGTTCATCGTCGACGCCGACACCCACCCCCAGACCATCGACGTAGTGTCCACCCGGGCAGAACCGCTGGGCATCGAGGTCGTGGTGGCCGACCTGGAGCAAGCCAATATCGAGGAGCTCGCCGACGGGGCGTTCGGAATGCTGGTGTCCTACCCCGGAAGCTCGGGGCGCATCGGCGACCTGAGCGGGATCATCGCCGCGGCCCACAACGTCAATGCCCTGGTGGCGGTGGCCACCGACCTGCTGGCGCTGTGCGTGCTGACCCCGCCCGGCGAGCTGGGGGCCGATGTGGTGGTGGGATCGTCGCAGCGGTTCGGGGTGCCCCTGGGCTTCGGCGGTCCCCACGCCGGGTTCATCGCGGTGCCGGAGTCGGCCATGCGTTCGCTGCCCGGCCGCCTGGCCGGCGTGTCCATCGATGATGCCGGGTCGGTGGCCTACCGGTTGACCCTCCAGACCCGCGAACAGCACATCCGCCGGGAGCGGGCCACCAGCAATATCTGCACCGCCCAAGTGCTGCTGGCGGTGATGGCCGCCATGTACGCCGTCTACCACGGCCCCGAAGGGCTAGCCCGCATCGCCCGAAAGGTCCACCGCCTGACGGCCATCGCGGCCGCTCGGCTGCGTCAGTCCGGCTACGAGCTCACCGCAGAGCACTTTTTCGACACGGTCACCGTGAAGGTGCCGGGCCGAGCCGCCGATGTCATGGCGGCTGCCGTGGCCGAGGGGCTGAATCTGCGGCCGGTGGACGACGACACCGTGGGGTTCTCACTGGATGAGACCACCACCCGGGCCACGGTGGCTGCCTTGTGGCGGGCCTTTGGCATCGCGGCCGACACCCAAGACTTCGACGCCCTCGATGCCGAGACCCCCGACGCCCTTCCTCCCGACAGCATTCGGGCCAGCGACTACCTGACCCACCCGACCTTCCACCGCTACCACAGCGAAACCGAGATGCTGCGCTACCTACGCCACTTGGCCTCCAAAGACCTGGCGCTGGACCGCACCATGATCCCGCTGGGGTCGTGCACCATGAAGCTCAACGCCACCACCCAGATGGAGCCGGTGAGCTGGCCCGAGTTCGCGGCCATTCATCCCTTCGCCCCGTCGGAGCAGACCGAGGGCTACCGGGCGATGATCGCCGAGCTAGAGGAGATGCTGGTGACCATCACCGGCTACGCCGCGGTGTCGCTCCAGCCCAATGCCGGCTCCCAGGGGGAGCTCGCCGGGCTGCTGGCCATCCGGGGCTATCACGCCGCCCGGGGCGAGACCCAGCGGAACATCTGCCTGATTCCCGCCTCGGCCCACGGAACCAACGCAGCCAGCGCGGTCATGGCCGGCATGAAGGTCGTGGTGGTCAAATGCGACGACGACGGCAACGTGGACATGGACGATCTGAAGGCCAGGGTGGTCGAGCACGGCGACATGCTCAGCGCCCTGATGATCACCTATCCGTCCACCCATGGGGTGTACGAGGCCACCGTGACCGAGGTGTGCGACTTGATCCACGCCTACGGCGGACAGGTGTATCTCGACGGGGCCAACCTGAATGCCCTGGTGGGAGTGGCCCAGCCCGGCCAATTCGGGGCCGACGTGTCCCACCTGAACCTCCACAAGACGTTCTGCATCCCCCACGGCGGCGGCGGGCCGGGGGTGGGCCCAGTGGCGGTCGGAGAGCACTTGGCCCCCTACTTGCCCAACCATCCGGTGGTGGCCGAAGCCGGACCCGCCACCGGGGTGGGCGCAGTCTCGGCCGCCCCTTGGGGATCGGCCGGAATCCTGCCCATCTCCTGGGCCTACATCGCCGCCATGGGCGCCGAGGGGCTGACCAAAGCCACCGCGGTGGCTCTGCTCAGCGCCAACTACCTGGCTGCCCGCCTCGACGGCCTGTTTCCCGTGCTCTACACCGGCGAGAACGGCTTGGTGGCCCACGAGTGCATCATCGATGTGCGCTCGCTGCACGCCCAGACCGGAGTCACCGTGGAAGACGTGGCCAAGCGGCTGATCGACTTCGGCTTCCATGCCCCCACCGTGTCGTTCCCGGTAGCCGGCACCCTGATGGTCGAGCCCACCGAGTCGGAGTCCAAGGCGGAACTCGACCGCTTCGTGGCCGCGATGACCGCCATCAGAGCCGAAATCGACCAGGTGGCCGACGGGTTGATCGCCATGGACGACAGCCCATTGCGCCGCGCCCCCCACACCGCGGCGGTCATCGCCGACGACAACTGGGATCGCCCCTACAGCCGGGAGCAAGCCGTATTCCCCCTTCCCGAAGTGGTGGAACGCAAGTATTGGCCTCCGGTCGGCCGCATCGACGGTGCCCACGGCGACAAGAACGTGTTCTGCGCCTGTCCGCCAATAGAGGACCTTCAAGCCCTCGACGACTGAGGCCCGCCGAAGGCCGGTCGTTTCGCCCATTTCCCCACTGGCCCACTAGTTTGCGGGGGCTGCGCGACTTCGCAGCATTAGATCCAGAAAAGGAGATCGACCGGTGCCCGACGCAATCGTGGAACGCGAAGGCCAGTCCATCATCATCACCATGAACCGCCCCGAGCGGTACAACGCCCTGTCGGGGGCGATGATGGTGCGGATGTTGGACGCCTACGAGGAGGCGGACAACAACGACGACATCCGCTGCATCATTGTGACCGGCGCGGGGGGCAACTTCAGCTCGGGGGCCGATCTCAAGGCCATGAGCGGCGATGCCGGCAACGCCGACCCCGAGATCGACGTGGCCGCCCGCCAGGCTGCCGACCCCGAACTCCACTGGAAGGCACTGCTGCGCAGTTACCGGCCCACCAAGCCGATAATCGCTGCGGTGGAAGGAGTGGCCATCGCCGGCGGCACCGAGATCCTCCAGGCCATGGACATACGGGTGGCCGGAGAGAGCGCCCGGTTCGGGGTCTCCGAAGCCCGTTGGTCGCTCTACCCGATGGGCGGATCGGCGGTGCGCCTTCGCCGCCAGATCCCCTACACCGTCGCCGCCGAGATCCTTCTGACCGGCAAGCACATCACCGCGGCCGAGGCCAAAGACATCGGGTTGGTCGGTCATGTGGTGCCCGATGGCCAAGCCCTGGCCAAGGCCAAGGAGATCGCGGCCACCATCTGCGAGAACGGGCCGCTGGCCGTGGAGGCCATTCTCCGCACACTGCACGAGACCGACGGCATGACCGAAGAAGAGGCTCTGGCCCACGAGTTCGAGTACGGCTGGAAGGTGTTCCAGAGCGATGACGCCAAAGAGGGGCCGCTGGCCTTCAGCCAGAAGCGAAAGCCGGAGTTCAAGCGGAGATGATCGCGCTGGTTCGGTTCTTCGAGCCCAAGCGGAGATAGCAATGAGCGCCTCATCGGGCATATCGGTCTTCGACGTCCACCACCACGTGGGCGATGCCTCAGGGGCGCTGGGCCTGCCCCCCGAAGAAGCCCCTGATCCTGAGGCCTATGCCGCGCTGGAGTTGGCCAAGCGCCTCGAGATCATGGATTCCGGCGGCATCGACCAGGCCGCGGTCATCCCCGGCCACGGCTACCTGCGGCCCAACGGGCACGCCGACACTCAGGCGGTGAACGATCAGATAGCCGCGTATCGCGACGCCAATCCCGACCGCTTCCCGGTGGCCATCGGCATCGTAGAGCCCCGCGACGGCCAGGTCAGCCTGGCCGAGTTGGAGCGGGCTGCGGGGCCCTTGGGACTGGTGGGCATGAGCTTTCACACCCGCTTTCAGGGGGTGAGCATCGACAACCACTGGGTGACCACCTATGTGGGGGCCATGGGCGAGCTGGGCCTGTTGCCGGTGGTCCACGCGCTGGATGAGACTGCCGAGGAGTCGCTGTGGAAGGTGGGCCAGCTCGCCTCCCGGCACCCCGATCTTACCATGCTGGTGCTCGACGGCTACTCCACTCACGAGGGCACCAAACACTGCGGCCACCTGGCCGCCACCTACCCCAATCTGGTGTTTGACACCAGCCTTTCGTACAATTTCGACTTCATTGCCAATCATGTGCGCCAACACGGCGCCCACCGCTACGTCTATGGGACCGACCTGTACTCCTGGCCGCTGGGCCAGCGCATCAGCCACATCTTGGGCCAGCTCTTGGAGTCCGATCTCTCAGATGACGACAAAGCAGCAGTAGCCGGCGGTAACGCCCGCCGATTGCTTGGACTGGACACACCATGAATTATCAACCACAACTCAAACGCTCGACGTGGTTCGCCGGGACCCTTGTGGCCCTTGCCTTGACAGCCGGCGCATGCGGAACCCCACCGGAAAGCGATTCCGCCAGCGTCGTAACCACCGATCTGAGCGAGGTAATGCCCGACGGCCTGTTCGAGGCCCTGGAGAACGTGGCCAATCCGCCCGCGGCGCCCACCCCTGCGCCAACCCCGGCTGAGACCCAGCCCGAAGAACCGATGGCCGAGCTTGTTCCCGCCCAGGCCGACACCGACACCGAGCCGACTGAAGAAGAGCTGCTGAAAATGCGCGACGAGGCCTTCGTGGACTTCTCCCGCTGCATACGCGACGAGGGATTCGCCGACTTCCCCGATATCGATAGCTCCCAGATCGTCGACCAGGCCTCGTTCATCTCCGCCTTGCAGGAGGCCGGGGTGAGCTTCACCCAGCCGGGACTGGCCCCGGCCCTCCAGACCTGTGCCAGCGTCTTCAGCGAGCTCATCGCCTTGGCTCCCCAGCAGGACACCAACGTCCAGCAAGCGGAGCAGGAGGCGAACGCGCTGGAGTTCTCCAAGTGCATGCGCGACCGGGGCCTGGACGAATTCCCCGATCCCGACTTCGGCCAATACCCCGAAACCGGCTTCGCCGGACAAGGCGGCGGCGGTACCGGCGACTTGCCCGACGATATCCAGGCGGCGTTGAGGGTGTGCCTGCCGGTATTTGGGGGAGCAGAGCCCAACCTGGCCGCCGCTCCGCCGACCGAAACCCCAACCCCATCGACGCCGGCAACCACAGCAGCCACCCAGAGCGCCACCAGCACCCAGAGCGCCACCAGCACCCAAAGCGCCACCAGCACCCAGAT
>JAJDTA010000038.1 GCA_022827405.1 Acidimicrobiia bacterium | reverse complement strand
TGAACCCCGGGGGCAAGCTTCCCGTTTCGTTCCCGGCTGGTGTGGGGGCATCGCCCACGTATCACGGCCACAAGCACGGCAGCGGATTCTCATCCGACCGGGCCTACGTGGACGGCTCAAGTGAGCCGGTCTGGGCATTCGGCCACGGTCGCTCCTACACCGCATTCGAGATCAGCGATCTCACCTTGTCGGACGCCAGCGCCCCCGCGGGCGATGTGGTTGTGGTCGGCTGTGGGGTGAAGAACACCGGCGATTGCGCCGGAGACGAGGTGGTGCAGCTCTATGTGAGAGACGTGGTCGGCTCGGTCACCCGGCCCGTGCGCCAACTGGCCGGATTCCATCGGGTGTCGCTTGACCCCGGCGAGAGCTGCCGTGTCGAGTTTGAATTCGACACCAGCCAGCTCGCCTTTCTGAACCGCGACTTCGAATTGGTGGTGGAGGAGGGCGACATCGAGGTGATGGTGGGGCGGTCGTCGACGGATCTCCCCCTCAGGGCCAATCTCGAGCTAACCAACAGTCTCAAGCTCGACCACCGCACTTCGTTCACCACCCCGTCGCGGGTGGTATGAGTGGGGGATATGGATTTTCGTTTCGGGATGGTTGGCCACGGCCACATCACCGGTCAGTTTCTGGGGGCGATGGAGGTTGTGGAGGGGGCACACGTTGCGGCGGTGGCAGGGAGGGACGCGGGCCGGGCCGGCGCGTTTGCCCAGCAGAACGGCATCGCGGCGAGCTACGGGTCAGTGGACGACATGCTCCAGGCCGAGGAGCTCGACGCGGTGTATGTCTGCACGCCCCACCCGTCCCATGCCGAGGCGGCCATTGCCTGCATTGATGCCGGGGTGGCGGTGCTGGTGGAAAAACCCATCGCCCCCAACCTGGAGGGGGCGACCCGCATAGTCGATGTCGCCCAGGCTTCCGGCGTCTTCGCCATGGAGGCAATGTGGACCCGGTTCCTGCCCATCTACGAGGTGGTGCGAGGCTGGATCGACGACGGGCGCATCGGCGACGTCCGGCAGATAACGGCCTCGTTCGGTTTCGCTGCTCCGGTGATGCCTGAGCACCGGCTGTTCAATCCCGACCTGGCCGGAGGAAGCCTGCTCGACGTTGGGGTCTACCCGCTGCACTTGGCCCGGTGGCTGTACGGCGCACCACCGGTGGACTACGGGGTGGTGGCCCGGGTGGGCGAGACCAATGTGGATGAGATCGTCTCCATTTCAGCGTCGTATCCGGGGAGAGGGCTGGCCCAGCTCAGCAGTTCCGTGGTGGCCAACCTCGAGTCCAGCGCCGTGATCGCCGGCACCGACGGGTCGATTGAGATACCGGTCTTTTGGGCCGCCGATCGGGCCATCCTGCGGGCCGGGGGTCAGGAGGCGACCGAGGCCATGCCCCATCCGGCCAACGGGTTCGAATACGAGATCCGAGAGGTGGTGGACTGCGTTCGGGCCGGACGCACCGAGAGCGAGCGCATGCCGCTGTCGCTGACGTTGGAGATGGCCGGCTTGTGCGATGAGATCCGAGCCCGAATCGGGGTTGTGTACCCCTTCGAAACCGAAATGGGGCAGTAGTGGAGTACGTGGAGTTTCCCGGAGTCGCCACCCCGGTGAGCCGGGTGGTTCAAGGGGCCATCGGCCTGTTCGCCCAAGACGACCCGGCTCGCTTCGCCATGCTCGATGCCGCGGTTGAGGCGGGGATCAATGCCTTCGACACCGCGGTCAACTACGCCTTCGGCGGCGACGGGGTAGACGCCATCCTCGGACGATGGGTACGCCATCGGGGTGGGCGAGAGGGCATCGTCTTCTTCGCCAAAGGGTGCCACCCCGAACATCCCCACTGGACCCCCCGGGTGACCCCCGAGGCCATAGCCGAAGACATGGAACTATCGCGACGCCAGATCGGCGTCGACCAGCTCGACCTGTGGATGTTCCACCGCGACGATCCCGCCATGGACATCGGCATTCTGGTTGAGGCGGTCAATTCCGCCATCGACCAGGGCCACATTGGGGCGTGGGGCGTGTCGAATTGGACGACGGCCCGGGTTGAGGCGGCCGTGGAGTACGCCGGTGCCCACGACTTGAGGGGACCGGTGGCCAACAGCGCCCACTGGAGCCTCGTCGACCAGCTCGACGAGCCATGGGACGATGTGGTTACGCTCACCGGCGCCCACCGAGCGGCCGATCGGGCCTGGCATCAAGAGCGGGGAGTGAGGGTTGTCGCCTGGTCGCCGCTGGCCGGGGGTTTCCTGAGCGAGCGGATTGGCCGAGATGAGCTCGAATCGGCCACCGAGGGGCATCTGGCCGACACCGCCCGGTGCTATCTCAACGAAGTCAACTGGGCGCGGCGGGAGCGGGCCACCGAGGTGGGTCGCCGGCACGGATTGAGCCTGAGCCAAGTGGCGCTGGCCTGGGCACTGCACGCCGAGTTCCAACCGCTGGTGATCGTGGGCAACGCCTCGCTGGAGGAAGTGGAGCAGAGCACCGCCGCCGAACGAGCCGAGCTGTCGGCCGACGAGGTCGATTACATCTTCTCGGGCTAGATCTCAGCGGGTCTGGCCCTCCACGCCTACTTGGTCGAGCACTTCGCCGCTGTCGTTGTGGCTGTGGGTGAACCCGAGTTGGCGCTCGATGGCCACCGTGTCCTCGGATCGATAGGCGATCACGTAGGCCCGGCGGAAACCGGCGGTGGAGTTGCCGCCGGAGCCGTGCATTACCCGCTCGTTGTGCACGGTCACGTCGCCCCGGCTGATGGGCACGGGAACCGGCTCGTCGCCTTCCTGCAACTCGGTTCCCAAGGCGTGGGACTCGCCCCGGTCGCCGTACTGGGGGGTGTGGGGCCGCAGCGCCGGTTCCCGATTGGTGGCCGGCACGAAGCGCATGCAGCCGTTCTCGACGGTGGAATCGTCGATGGCCAGCCAGAACGTGGCCGTGCGGGTGTCGGGGGTATCGGGCCAATAGGCCATGTCCTGGTGCCAGGCGAACACCGCATCGAGCTTGAAGGGCTGCTTGGCCAAGATCTGGTCATAGTCGATGGCCATCCCGTCGCCACATAGCTGGCGGGCGGCTGAGGCGGTTCGGCGCTCGTAGATGTTGCCCTGCCACGCCGGGTAGTAGCGCCGGGGCAGCATCACGTTGATGATCGAGAAGTCCTCCGGGTTCCGGCCGTAGTCGCCGGCCATGTCGCAGTAGTCCTTGCCCGGCACCTCGATCTCCCGGCGCAAGAACCGGTCGTAGACAGCCTCGAGCTCGCCCACCTCGTCGTCGGTCAGCACCCCCCGCAGATGCACATAGCCGTTCTCTGAGAAGTACGCCTTCTCCTCATCGGAAACCCGGTACTCGTCCCCGTCGATTCGGTCGCTCATGAGCGTGATCCCATCGATTCCACCTTAGATTCAGGGGTAGTGGTTATGGCGAGACGGGTTGAGTTGCCCGTCTTGGTTCTGTTGCCGGGGTGCTCGGTAGCCTCGGTTCGCTATGAGTGGGGCGTTAGACGTGGTGGGGATTGGCAACGCCATTGTTGATGTGATCAGCACTGAGGATCATGAGTTCATCGACGCCTATGGCCTGGTGAAAGGGGCGATGACGCTGATCGACGCCGAGCGGGCCGAGGAGCTCTACGGAGCCATGGCACCGGCCATCGAGACGTCGGGGGGTTCGGCGGCCAACACGGTGGCCGGGGTGGCCTCGTTCGGCGGACAGGTGGGGTACATCGGAAAGGTGCGCGACGACCAGCTCGGCGAGGTGTTCGCCCACGACATCGGGGCGCTGGGGGTGCGCTTCGAGGTGGCTCGGGCCGCTGATGGGCCGCCCACCGCCCGTTGTCTCATCATCGTGACCCCCGACGCGGCCCGCACCATGAACACCTACCTGGGGGCCAGCACCGAACTGCACCCCGACGACATCGATCCAAACCTGGTGGGCGCGGCGCAGGTGCTGTACTGCGAGGGCTACATCTGGGACGTGGCCATCACCAAGGAGGCCATCCGCAAGGCCATCTCCATCTGCTCGGCTGCCGGGGGGACAATCTCGTTCACGCTGTCGGACAGCTTCTGCGTGGAGCGCCACCACCAAGAATGGCTCGACCTGGTGGACGGCCCCATCGACCTGCTGTTCGGCAACGAGCACGAGATCTGCACGCTGTACGAGACCGGCGGTGACTTCGAGGCTGCGGTGGCCGCGGTGCAGGGAAGGTGCCAAGTGGCCGCGCTGACTAGGAGCGAGCGGGGATCGGTGCTGGTCACCCCCACCGAGATCATCGAGGTACCGGCTGCCCCCACGGCGGAAGTGGTGGACACCACCGGTGCGGGCGACCTGTACGCCTCCGGTTTCCTCTACGGCTGGACTCGGGGTATGGACCTGGCCCAGTGCGGGCGGCTGGGCTCTCTGGCCGCCACCGAGACCATCAGCCAGTTCGGCGCCCGCCCCTCTGGCTCGCTGGCCCATTTGGCCCGGTAGCTTCCCACCGAACGCGGTGCGGGATGTGTCATCAATGCCTTCTACCATCGGGGTATGAACCCATTCGAACGGGCCGAGCAGTCCGGAGCCGAGCTGGTCGAGCGGTTGGGCAGCCGTTTTGACGCGGCCGTGGTGCTGGGCTCGGGCTGGGCCGAGGTCGCCGAAGGGTTGGGGGCAGCGGATGCGGTGGTCGCGGCCGAGACCATCACCGGATTCCACCCCCCGTCGGTGCCCGGCCATGGTGGAACCCTTCGATCGGTGACCGTTGACGGCCGGCGGGTGCTGGTGATGGCGGGCCGGGTCCACCTCTACGAGGGCCACCCGCCAGCCGATGTGGTTCACGGCGTGCGGGCCGCGGTGGCGGCGGGATGCTCCACCGTTGTGCTCACCAACGCCGCTGGTTGCATGAACCCCGCCTTCGGAGTGGGCCAGCCGGTGCTGATCAGCGACCACATCAACCTCACCGGCCAGTCCCCGCTGTTTGGCCCGGCCCCGCCCGAGGGCTACGCCATCCGCTTCACCGATCTGACCGATCTTTATTCGTCCCGTATTCGCGAGGCCGTGCGTCAGATCGACCCATCGATAGGCGAGGGGGTGTACGCCGGGCTGGTGGGGCCGCACTTCGAGACCCCGGCGGAGATCACCATGCTGGCCCGCATGGGCGCCGACTTGGTGGGCATGTCCACCGTGCTGGAGGCCATCGCCATCCGCCATCTCGGAGCCGAGGTGGCCGGGGTGTCGCTGGTCACCAACGCAGCCGCGGGCATGGGGGCCGCGCTAGATCACCAAGAAGTGCTGGACGCCGGCCAAGCCGCCCAAGTCCGGGTCACCGAAGTGCTGAGAAACGTCATCAAAGTGCTGTGAGTCCCCAGGCCCCGACACCCTTGGAGTGGCTAGCCGCCGACCCCGACCCAGTCACCCGAGCCGAGTTGCAACAGCTGATCGACACGGATGACCAAGCCGGGATCGACGACCGCTTCGGCGACCGCCTCCGCTTCGGCACCGCCGGCATCAGGGGCCCCATGGGCGCGGGCCCCAACCGCATAAACCGAGTGGTGGTACGTCAGTTTGCTGCCGCGCTGGCCGAGTGGCTCGGTGGTAGTGGCGGGGTGGTGATCGCCCACGACGCCCGCCATAACTCCGACGTTTTCGCCGCCGACATCGCTGAGATTCTGGCCGCGGCTGGCTGCTGGCCCGTGACGCTGCCTCCCAACTCGCCTACCCCGGTGCTGGCCTTCGCTGTCACCGAACTCACCTGTGCGGCGGGTGTAATGGTTACTGCCAGTCACAATCCCGTCGGTGACAACGGTCTCAAGCTGTACCTGGCTGACGGCGCCCAGGTGATCCCGCCCCACGATCAGGCCATCGAAGCGGCCATGGCAGCCCAACCGCTGCCGCCCTTGGACCTGCCCGATCGAGGTCCCGACCCGGAATGGCCGCAAAGGGTCTCAGTTGAAGTGGATTACATAGCAGCCATCTTGGCCAACGTTCCCCGGCTCTACTCGTTCCACCCGCTGGCTTACACCCCTCTCCAAGGGGTGGGGCTGCACTACGTGAACTTCGCGTTGACTGTGCTGGAGAATGGGGAGCCTTTCGTAGTGGAAGACGAAGCCGATCCCGATCCCCTCTTTCGCAATGTTGTGTCGCCCAACCCCGAAAACCACGACACCCTGGCCAAGGTGATCAAGCGAGCCGAGCAGATCGACACCCCCCTGGCGATAGCCAACGACCCGGATGCCGACCGGATGGCGGCCGTGGTGTGGGCTTACGAGAACGAGTGGCGCGTATTGACCGGCGACGAGATCGGAGCGCTGCTTTGCGACTGGATTCTGGGATTGAGGGCCGAGTCAGGTGGCGACGAGCGCGTTGTGGCCAGCAGCATCGTCTCGGGTCGACTAGTGGGCCGCATCGCAGAAGCCCGGGGCGCTACCCATGTGGAGACACTGACCGGCTTCAAATGGATCGCCCGGGCCGCCGACAGCCTCAAACCCCGGCCCGGCCACCTGCCCTGGAGGTTCGTGTTCGGCTACGAAGAGGCATTGGGTTTCGCCTGCAACAACAGGGTGAGGGACAAAGACGGCATCAGCGCAGCAGTCCATTTCACCATGATGTGCAGGTGGCTGGCCTACGAAGACGGACGCACCCCAATCGAGCGGCTCGCCGAGCTAATGGACGAGTTCGGCCTGCATCGCACTGATCAGGTCAGCGTAGAACTGGACGGCCGTCGGGGCTCAGAACTCATGGAGGCCATCCGAAACGCTCAGCCCAACCGGTTCGGCAACATCGAAGTAGTGCAGACCACCGACTATCGAGACGGTGTCGGCGGTCTCTACCCCGCCAATGTGCTCAGGTTCGACTTAGCCGACGGCAGCCGAGTGTCCCTGCGCCCCAGCGGCACCGAGCCCCAGATCAAGGGCTACATAGAAGTAGTAGGCGACATCCAGTTCCCCGACCCCCTCCATACCTTGAGTGAGTCGGTGCGAGAGCTGATTCTGGATCTATGAGGCCAGCTTGGCGATCTCAGACCGCTGAGCAGGCGACATCAACCAGCTGGCCGCAGTCACGTTGGAGGCCACTTGGGAGGGCTTGGTGGCACCACAGATGACCGAGGCCACCGCCGGGTTGGAGACCAGCCACCCGATGGCCAGCTCCAAGATGCTGTGGCCCTGTTCGGCGGCGTAGCTGGTAAGACGGTCTACGGCCGCCAGGTTGTCCTCGCTCAAGAACATGTCCCGCATCTCGCCCTTCCACATCGACAAGCGGCTGCCCTCGGGTGGTGTCAGCCCGGAGTACTTGCCAGTGAGCAGCCCGGACTCCAGGGGGAAGTAGGGCACCACCGTCATGCCGGTGCGCGAACAGGCGTCGATCACTCCCTCGTCCTCCACGGCCCGGGTCAGCACCGAATAGTGGTTTTGCACGCTTGAGTAGTTGCCCGCCCCAGTCTCCGCGGCGGCGCCAGCCGCTTCGTCGATCTGCGCCGCGCTGAAGTTGGAGCAGCCGATCTCCAGCACCTTGCCCTCGTCCACCAGCTCCTGTAGCGCGCCCAGGGTCTCAGCCTGGGGCGTGTCGGCGTCGGGCATGTGGAGTTGGTAGTGGTCGATGCGGTCGGTGTTCAGCCGGGACAGGCTGGCCTCCGCGGCCTGGCGAATCCAGGCTGGATCGCCTCCCCGCTGCCCTTCTGGCAACGCGCCGGGATGGCCGAACTTGGTACCGATGACCACTTGGTCGCGCCGACCGCCCAGCGCCGCACCGAGGAACTCCTCCGACTTGCCCCGGCCGTACAGGTCGGCGGTGTCGAAGTAGTTGATCCCGGCGTCGATTGCCGCGTCCACCACCGTCTGGCTGGCATCGGCGTCGATGGTCATGCCGAAGTTGTTGCACCCCAGCCCGACAACCGAAACCGACAAGCTTCCAATGCTGCGCATCTCCATGCGCGTGGACACTACAGGGGATGTCGGTGGGCAGCCTGCTCGTAGACGTCGGGCGCGAGGTCGCCTTGAAGGCTCCCGGAGCGGACCGCGGCTATCTCA
This sequence comes from Acidimicrobiia bacterium, assembly GCA_022827405.1. Taxonomy (GTDB): domain Bacteria; phylum Actinomycetota; class Acidimicrobiia; order Acidimicrobiales; family Bin134; genus Poriferisocius. Next base: position 37,257 of record JAJDTA010000038.1, on the reverse strand, counting down.
TCCACGGCCACGGTGGCGCTCCTCAGGCAGCAGGCGATGCCGACGGTGGGATAGTCGCCCGTGGCGATCACCACATGGCCATAACGGTCGGCGATCCCGAAAGAATCGGCGAAATCTGGTTCGAACAGCGCCGGGGGTCGGGGCCGATCGATCCACAACAGCCCGATCTCTACCGCGTCGAGACGATAGGCCGACGGAGAGCCGACTGAGGCCAGATGGGCTCGGATGGCGTCGGTCTCGCTTCTCGGCCCTTCCATGCCCACCAGGCGCCCTCCTTCGATGGTCAAGGTCACCGGCGAGCGGGCGTACCAGCCCATCGGCAGCCAGATGTCACCGGGGGACATCACCACCGTGCCCTTGGCCGTTCCCACGGCTGGGGCCGTTCCGATCATGCCCCGGGGCCACTGGGCCTCGGTGCCGGGAGCGGCGGCCAGGCCGTCGTGCTTCCACTGGCGAGTCCCGTCAAGACCGATCCGCAGGTCGGTGCCTTCGCGATCGCCGACATGCAGCTCTTGGCCGGCTCTCAGCAGGTCCATTCCTCTTCTCACTCGGCGGCTCAGACCGGCATGGGGCACGATGCCCCGCAGATCGCCGGTGCTGTTGGCCACCACCGAGAGCATTCGGGCGTAGGCCGGGATCATCGTGTCCAACGGGTCCAAGTAGCCGTTGAACAGGTTGATGATGATGTCGGGTCGGCCTGAAGCCGCCAGATCGGCCCCAGGCCCGGTCGGCGGTTGGCCGTCGATCGAGACGGTCTGCGGGTGGGCACCGACTTGGATCAGGGCCTGGACTGCGCTGGCCTCCAGAACGGGGTCGGTGGTGCCGTCGGTTAGCACCACCCCGACCCGGCCCGGTACCGCCCGGCACAGCTCAAGCTGGCGGGCCAGTACTTCGACGGCCTGTCGGTGTACCGCTCTGTTTTCCATTACCTGCTATCTACAACGTCGAAGCTGGAGGCGCAACCGCGAGTATCCATCAATTCTGCTGCCGGCAGGAGTATTTTCTCAGTATGTCGGGAGAGTATTGCGCGCGGGTTCTATGCAGTGAGCGTGCGTCGGCGATCCTTTTGATCAATGCACGGGATCTGTCGGCGCAGATAGTTGACCTTCAGGAGGACACCGGCATCGCCGGTGTGCGGCTGTGCCGGATGCATGCCGATGCGGTTGTCGTGCCGCTGGGGTGGACTCTCGAGGATTGGCGGACCCGGGCACCTGAGCCCGAGTTGGTGCTGGTCGACGATGCTACGTCCGACTCGTCGGGATCTTCTGGCGCCCGCCGACTTCCCACCATGGACGAAGCCGAAGAAGAGGACATGGACGAGGCTGCGGTAGGAGAGGTTCCCCCGTTGCTCAGCCGGGCGTTCCGGGCGGCCGGCCTGGACTGAGCCGAAACCGCCAGCACGAAATTCGGGTTTGGGGGTTGGCTTCTAGCGCCGGTCGCTTGAAGGACCGTAGGCTGCGGCTATGACCATCGTCGACATTCATGAGAAGCCCAGCGATCTGCTGCTTCCCGATCCCGAGCCCCAGCGGATCCGCTACACGCTCATTTCGGTAGACGACCATTTGGTTGAGCCTCCTTGGCTGTTCGAGGGCCGGGTGCCCGCCCGCTTCGCCGATCGAGCCCCGAAGGTGGTCGAGAGCGATGACGGCGGCCAGCACTGGGAGTTCGACGGCGAGATCTACGCCCAGCTCGGATTGAACGCCCTGGTGGGGCGGGCTGACCGCAACGACTTCACCATGGAACCGGCCCGCTTCTCCGATATGCGCCGGGGTTCCTGGGACATCAAGGCCCGCATCCACGACATGGACCTGGGCGGCATCTGGGCATCGATCTGCTTCCCCAGCCAAATCACCGGGTTCTGCGGACGGGTGTATTCCGACTGCTCCGACCCGGAGTTGGGCCTGGCCGTGACCCGGGCGTTCAACGACTGGGTGTACGAGGAGTGGTGGGGCTCCTATCCGGATCGCATCATCCCCATGGGCATCACCTGGCTCAAGGATGCCGATCTGGCCGCGGCCGAGATCCGCCGCAACGCCGAGCGGGGCTTTGTGGCGGTCACGCTGCCCGAGATACCTCACAATCTCGGCCTGCCGTCCATCCACAGCGACTGGTGGGAGCCGGTGTGGAAGGCCTGCGAGGAGACCGACACCGTGATCTGCCTACATGTGGCGTCGTCGGGCCATATCATGCCCACCGATCCCGGCGGGCCACCCATTGGTGTGGGGGCCACCATGTTCCAAATGCACGCCTATGCCGCCGCAGCCGACTGGGTGTGGTCGGGCATCCCTGTGCGATATCCCAACATCAAGATCACTATGTCGGAAGGGGGCTGCGGCTGGGTGCCCATCATGTACGACCGGCTCAAGCACCAGATTGAGATCTCCGGTCACGGGCGGGGGGTATGGCCCGGCGGCACCGACATCGGTCCCCACGAAGTTCTGATGCGCAACTTCTACTACTGCACGATCAACGACCCCTCGTCCATCGACGCGGTGATCGCGCTCAATCTCGACCACACCATGGTGGAAACCGACTATCCCCACGCCGATTCCACCTGGCCCGGCTGCCAGGACACCCTGGAGTCGAAGCTGAGCCACCTGAGCGACGATGTGATTCGCCAGCTCACCCACGAGAACGCCGCCCGCCTGTTCCGTCACCCGCTGCCCGACGTCTGCGTTCCTTAGCTCAGACTCGCTAGCGGCTCGCCTTTGGACGTGACGGGGGGGGACTGTCGTGAGCCGATTCGGGCACCCGGTCATCGATGCCGATGGCCATGTGCTGGAGATCACCGCGGCCCAACAGCCCCACCTGGAGCGGGTGCTGGGCGCCGACTTGTACGGGAGGTATCTGTCGGAGGGCCTGCCCATGCGCAACGCGCAGAAGGCCCGCAGCCTCGACGAGCGCCGTCGGACCCGCTCGCCGCAGGGGGCTTGGTGGGGGACCCACACCGCCAACGCCCTGGATCGGGCCACCGCCATGCTGCCCGCCCTGCTGTATGAGCGGCTGCCCGAAGTGGACATCGACTACACGGTGCTGTACCCCACCAACACCCTCACCAGCTGTGCGGTGGACGATGCCGACTACCGCGCCGGCTTGTGTCGAGCGTTCAACGAGTTCTACGCCGACGTGTACAACCCCTACGCCGACCGCATGGCCATGGCCGGCATCATCCCCGCCCACACCCCCGATGAGGCCATCGCCGAGTTGGAGCACTGCGCCGCGCTGGGCTTGAAGGTGGTGGTGTTTGCCGAGGGGGTCATGCGGCCCATCGAAGATCCCGACCATCAGACCCGCTCAGGCTGGCTGTGGCCTGGCCAGCGTCACTGGTTCGACTGCTACGGCCTCGACTCCGCCTTTGACTACGACCCGGTGTGGCGCCGCTGCGCAGAGCTCGGCTACGCCGCCACCTTCCACGGCGGACTGGCCTTTCGCCCCGGCATCCACAACTACGTGTCGAGCTACACCGCCAATCACATCGGCCAGTTCCAAGCCCTCATGTACGAGCTGTGCAAGGCCCTGTTCTTGGGCGGGGTCACCCGTCGCATCCCAGAGTTGCCGTTCGTGTTCTTGGAGTGCGGCGTCTCGTGGGGCACCCAGCTTCTGTGCGACATAATCGAGCACTGGGAGAAGCGCAGCTGGGACGCCATCCAGCGCAACTTCGATCCCGCCCTGCTGGATATCGAAGAGCTGGGCGGGTACTTCGAACGCTACGGCGGGGACTTTCGGGCCACCCTCGGAGACGACCTGGCCTCCTACGCCCACGGAATGCCCATCCACGGGGGAACTCCCGAAGAGCCCGACGAGTGGACCCGGCTGGGAGTGGATTCAGAGGAGGAGATCGCCGAGTCGTTCGCATCGTCGCTCTACTTCGGCTGCGAAGCCGACGATCGGGGCGTGCATGTGGCCTTCGGTCCGGCCAACCCTTGCGGCGTGAAGCTCAACGCGATTTTCTCCTCCGACATCGGCCACTGGGACGTGACCGACATCGGCACGATCATGGACGAGGCCCATGGCCTGGTGGAAGAAGGGCTGATCACTGCGGACGACTTCCGGGCGTTCGTGTTCGACAACCCGTTTCGGATGTATACGGCTATCAATCCCGATTTTTTTGCCGGTACCGTTATAGCCCGTTATGGCGTTTGAGCTTCCCCCCCTTCCCTACCAGCAAAGCGCGCTCGAACCGTATGTGAGCGCCGAGACAATGAGCTTCCACTACGAGCGGCACCACGCCGGCTATGTGGCCAACTTGAACCGCCTGACCTCTGGCACTCAATGGGAGGGCACCGAGCTTGAGAAGGTTGTCTTGGGTGCTGAGGGTCTGATCTTCAACAACGCAGCCCAGATTTGGAACCACACCTTCTACTGGCATTCGATGAGCCCGGACGGGGGCGGTGCTCCCTCGGGGCCCGTTAGGGCGGCCATTGATGAGTCATTCGGCTCCATGGACGAGTTCCGCCGCCAGTTTGCCGACGCGGCCGTGGGGCTGTTCGGCTCCGGCTGGACCTGGCTGGTGGCCGACGACGATGGACTCGACGTCGTGCAGACCCCCAACGCCGACCTGCCCTTGCTGCACGATCGTCGGGCCCTGTTGGTGGTGGACGTGTGGGAGCACGCCTACTACCTCGACTACCAGAACGCTCGGGCCGCCTATGTAGAGGCGTTCTTGGACCACCTGATCAACTGGGAATTCGCCGCCAAGAACCTCGCTTCCGACTGATCGAGTCGCGCCCACTGCCATTGGCGCTTCCGACTGAACCGAGCGCGCCCACTACCATCGCCGCTTATGGCGACTGCTGAGGTGACCCAACCCGTTGATCTGTTGGACGGGTACATGTACGCCCACGACCCGTATCCGGCCTATGCCTGGTTGCGGGACAACGACCCGGTGTACTGGGACGAGAAGAACGAGATCTGGGGCGTGTCCCGCCACGCCGACCTGTTGGCGGTGGAGAAGAACACCGGCCTCTACAGCTCTGCCTCGGGCAGCCGCCCCAAGATCGAGATGTCCGACTCCATGATAAACATGGACGACCCCGACCACCAGCGTCAGCGGATGCTGGTGGCCCGGGAGTTCACCCCCCGGGCGGTTCGCAAGCAGGAGGACAAGATCAGAGCGGTAGTCACCGAGCTGATCGACCGGGTGGCGCCCCGGGGGTGGTGCGACGTGGTGTACGACTTGGCCGCCCCGCTGCCGGCGTACATGATCGGCGAGCGGCTGGGGTATCCCCCGGAGTTGTGGTCCCGGGTCATGCACTGGTCGGAGGCCACCATGCAGGGCGGCGGCGGTCCTGGCTACCACACCATCCAGGGGGAGCGGGCCATCGAGGAGTGGGCCGGTGTCACCTATGAGCTGATTCAGAAGCGCAAGGCCGATCCCCAAGACGACCTCATCTCTTTGTGGGCCCACAAAGAGCTGGACGGCAAGCCGCTGAGCGATGAGGACATCATGCACGAGGTGCTCCTAGTGCTCGACGGCGGGGCCGAGACCACCCGAACGGTGATCGGCACCACCTGTTTGGCGCTGATGGAGAACCCCGACCAGCGCCAGATCCTCATAGACGAGCCCGAGGTGGTCGGCGAGACCGCGGTGGAGGAGTTCATCCGCTACGTGTCGCCCATATTGAACATGCGCCGCACGGTGACCGCTACCCACGAATTGCACGGCAAGACCCTCAACGAAGGCGAACAGGTGCTGTTGATGTACGCCTCGGCCAATCGCGACCCGGAGGCGTTTGAGAATCCCGACGAGCTGAACGTGCGCCGTGACGCCCGCCACCACGTTTCCTTTGGATTCGGCACCCACTTCTGCCTAGGGGCGTCGCTGGCCCGACTGGAACTGAAGGTGATGTTCGAGGAGCTGACGCGACGGCTTCCCGACATGAGGCTGGAGCCCTTCTACGAGCCCAAGTTCCGTCCTGGCGCGTTCACCCGAGGTCTGGAGGGGTTGAATGTGGAATTCACCCAAAGCGAGCCCGAAGGTGACGGGGTGCTGGGCATGTATCCCATTACGGTGCAGTAATGGCTGTGCCCGCTGCCGAAGCGGCCATCGAGATCCCGCCCATCATCTCGGTAGACGATCACGTCATCGAGCCACCCCATGTCTGGCAGTCGCGTTTGCCCGCTCGCTATGCCGACATCGGCCCCCGAGTGGTGACCGCCCCGTGCGAGATCTCCTATGAGGGGGGCGTGTTCGCGTGGACTGAGGGCGAGGGTCGGCCCACCTCGTATTGGTACTACGAGGATCTCCACTATCCGATGGTCCGCACCCACTCTGCGGTGGCGTTCCCCCGCGATCAGCTTCAGATGGTGGGGATCACCTTTGAGGAGATGCAACCCGGGGCCTGGCAGGTGGCACCCCGAATAGGTGACATGGACATCGGCCACGTGGACGCCTCGTTGTGCTTCCCTTCGTTCCCCCGGTTCTGCGGGCAGGCCTTTGCCGAGGCCTCCGACATGGACCTGGCCCTGTTGTGCGTGCAGGCCTACAACGACTGGATGGTGGAGGAGTGGTGCGGTGAGAGCGGCGGGCGACTGATCCCGCTGTGCCTCATTCCGCTGTGGGACGTGGAGTTGGCCGCAGCCGAGGTCCGGCGCAACGCCGGGCGGGGCGTGCGGGCGGTGTGCTTCTCGGAGATTCCGCCCAATCTGGGCCTGCCGTCGATCCACTCCGGGTACTGGGACCCGTTCTTCGCCGCCTGCGAGGAGACCGCCACCGTGGTGTGCATGCACATTGGGTCGTCCTCGAAGATGGTGTCCACTTCGGCCGACGCCCCTGGCGCGGTGGGCTCTGCGCTGGTCCACTCCAACGCCACGTACTCATTGGTGGACTTTTTGATGTCGGGGGTATTCGTCCGCTTCGGTGGCCTCAAAGTGGCCTACTCCGAGGGACAGATGGGCTGGTTGCCCTACATCTTGGACCGGGTGGACGTGGTGTGGAAGGAGAACGCCGCCTGGGGCGGGGTGGCCGACAAAGTGCCCGAGCCGCCGTCCACCTACTACCGAGACCACGTGTTCGTGTGCTTTTTCGACGACAAGGTGGGGTTGGCCAACATCGACGCCATCGGCCTGGAGACCATCACCACCGAGACCGACTACCCCCATTCCGATTCCACCTGGCCGCATTCCAAGAAGCTGCTGGCCTCGCAGATGGCGCACTTGACCCAGCCTGAGGTGGACGCCATCTGCCGGGACAACGCCATACGGATGCTGGGCCTGGATCTGCCCACGGCCGCCGAGCTGCGGGGTTGAGCGGCAACTTGTCGGCCGCGGTAACTCCTGAATTCGAGGAGCTGGCCGCTGATCTGGGCCGGCACATCATCGAGGCCGGGCTACGGGGCCTGGTGTTGCGGTTCGGCGACGAGACCCGGATCGTGGGGGTGGCCGATCGGATGCCTCCGGCGGCCACGCTTGAAGCGCCCCTTGACGAGCTTCACGCCGTGCTGTCGGGACTACGGAGCGCTGATGAGCTGCGACACCTGCGGTGGATCGGCAATCCCGAGCCCTACATCGACCTGCTTGCGTCGGGTTGAACTCAGCTGTCTCCGGACAGTTCGCCCAAGAGAGCCTCGGTGCGGGCTCGGGATTGGCCGTCGGTGTCGTAGGTGAAGGCGACGAAGTCGGTTGTGCCGGTGTCTTGGATTCGCTCCAACTGGGTGGCAACCGCGGCCTCGTTACCGGTGATGGCCAGATCTTCAACGCCGGGCTTTCCCTCTCGGTCGAGCATGCCCCGGTAGGAGGGGATGTCCTTGTAGTGGGCAAAGGTGCGGGCCGCAGCCTCATAGCCGGCTTGGGCGTCGTCGGTCACCGAGATCGGGAATCCGGCCGCCACCCTCGGCATGGGCCGTCCGGCGGTTTCAGCGGCGGCGGTGATGGTGGGCACCACGTAGTCGGTCAGCGTATTGAGGCCGGTGGCCCACACGAAGGTGCCGCGGGCCAGGCGTCCGGCGTGGCCCAGCATGATCGGCCCCATGGCGGCCACGATGATCTCGGTGGGAGGTGCGTGCGAGAGGCCCCGCCAGCGGGTGGTGTAGATCTCGCCCTCGTAGTTCATGCCCTCGCCGCGCAGCATCGGTCCGGCGATCTCCAGGTACTCCTTCATCTGGCGGGCCGGGCGGGAGTAGGACAGGCCCATCAGGTTTTCCACCATTCCCTGGTGGCACAGGCCGATACCCAGGGTGAAGCGCCCACCGCAGGCTGCTTGGGCGGTAACGGCCTGCTGGGCCAGAGCGAAGGGGTGGCGCATGGGGGTGGGGGTCACCCCGGTGGCGATCTCGATGCGGCTGGTGGCGGTGCCTACCACCGCCGAGGCGGTGACGGCGTCGATTTCGATGTTGGCGATCCATGCCGTGTCCAGGCCCAGCGTTTCGAACCGCTGGACGTTGTCAACGATTTCGTCGAGGCTGGGCGGCCCGCTCATCCCCGGTACCGGCGGATCACCCGTGCCTTCAGCCGACATCGCCCCAATCCTCATGCCCCGCATCGCTGTGCTCCTATCTCGGCTGATTGCTTGACCGCGAAGTGTTTAGTGGCCAGTTGCTACTAGCGGAAAGCCGCGGTGCAGGCGGGCCACGGTCGCCAGCCCTGCATCCCGTAGAGGGCATAGGCCATGCGATGCTGGTCTGCGGGGGCAGCGTCTCGAGGGTCCACCCCCACCAGGCGGGGGTAATGGATACCGGCCACCCAGTTCCAGGTGCTTTGGAGGAATTGAAAGGCCCCCAGGAATGGCCCGACGGAGCTATAAGCCCGGTAGTTGCCCTGGGATTCGCACCGGACGAGGTGATCCCACTGCGCTTGGGTGGTGCCCGCCGGGATCGCGGGGAATCCGGTTGAATCCTCCGGAGCGGTGTCATCCGACAAGAGCGATGGCAGTGACGCCCCGCAGATAGGCCAGGGTTCCCATCCTCGCTCTTCGTAGAGGCGATAGGCCATGCGGTCCTGGTCGTCGGGGGCGGCATCTCGGGGGTTCACTCCCACCAGCCGGGGGTAATGGCGAAGAGCCAGCTCGTTCCAGCTGGTTTGTCGGAACTCGTAAACACCGAAGTGGATTCCGCTGGAATTGACGTGTTGGTAGTCGCCGTTTGCATTGCACTGGCGGAGTTGCTCCCACTGCTCCTCAGTGGTTCCGGCGGGAATTGCCGGCTCGTCGGTCTGGTCTTCAGGGGTTTCCGTGGGGGTGGGCGTCGGGGTGGGGGTGGCCGTTGCCGTCGGAGTCGGGCTGGGCGTTGGTGTGGGGGTGGCCGTCGCCGTTGGGGTGGTCGTTGGGGTGGGGGTGGCCATTGACGTTGGAGTCGGGCTGGGCGTACCGGTGGGTGTCGGAGTGGGGGTGGGCTGGGCTGGCTCAGGGCAGCCGTTGGGAACCAGTTGGGTGTCAATATCGAATAAGCATCGGTACTCGTTGAGCAGCGCCTCTTGGGCGGCAATCAATGTCGCCTGCTCGGTGATGAGCGCCTGCTGGCGGGCAATCAGCGCATCCCGTTCATCGGGGTCTTGACCACCTGCCGATGAACCAGCCATTCCAATGATGAGAGCGATAGCCGTGATCAACGTCACATAGCGGAACCAGCGTTGGCGTGTGGTCATGGTTTCCTAGGCGACTTGGCGGGGGTCGGTGTGGCCGAGGATGTTCACGTGGCGGAGCTCGCGGACTTGGTCGGGAGGGAAAGCCTCGCGCTGGTGCATGGTCTGGGTATTGAGCCACAAGACGGACTCTCCGACGCTCCAGTGGTGCTCGTAGACGTAACGGTCTTGGGTGCAGTGGGCGAACAGGTCGGCCAGCAGGGCGGCGCCCTCGTCGGGGCCGTGGTCCTCCACGTCGGCGGCGAAATCCGGTCCGGTGTTGGGCCACACGCTACGGCGTCCGTTGCGGGGGTTGGTCTGCACCAGGGATATGCAGGTGCGATCGGCCAACAGCGCCTCGCCGTCGGTGGCCTTGAAGTAGCCGCCGAAGTCCAAGCCGTCGCGCAGGCGGTAGACAACGCCGATGTCGTCGATGCGGGCCTTGAATTCGTCGTCCAGATCTTGGTAGGCGGCCACCAGGTTCAGCCACTTGGTGGCCCCGCCCTCCGACGGCAGCGTCACTGCGTCCAAGTAGAGGAACTCAATCAGCGGCGGGTTGAAGCTGAGGTCGGAGTGGAAGGTCACCACGTCGGTGCCACCGGTGCCGACCACGCCGTCGACGTCCACGTTGGACACCCGATTGATGCCGGGGAAGCCGGGAAGCCGGGATTTGTCGGCCAGGGTGGGCCGCAGGGGGCCAAATGACTCGCAAAAGTTGGTCACCTGGGCGGGAGTGGGCGGCTCGGGGTTGCGGAACAGCAGGAGCAGGTGCTCGTCTACCGCGGCCAGCAACTCGGCGGCCGCCTCTTGGTCCGGAGGGGAGGCGAAGCTGTAGCCGGCTACCTCAGCACCGAGGGGGGCTTTAAGAGGGGTGATCGTCAGGCTCATCGGGGGCTGTCCGTCAGCTTGGTCCGCTCGACTTGGGGGTAGCCCTCCACCCAGGTGGAGGGGTCGTCCCAGCGGCCCAGCGGAGGTGGGTGTTCGTCGGGGTCGAGCTTGTCGTAGGGGCCGAGACTGAAGAACAGATACTCGCAGCCGTCGGGGCCCGACCGCTCCGGGCCGTAGGCGAACCCGCCCCGCACCCAGCGCAGGTCGCCCTCCCGGTAGGGCTCTTCCCCTTCCACGATGAACTCGCCCTTGGTCACCAAGTACACCGTGTCGGACAAGTGCCAGTGGGCCGCCGCATTACGGCCCGACCACGACTTCACATGCATGACCCGGTTGCCCGAAGCCGGATCCACCAGCCAGCGCACGAACGGCCCCGGTTCCCGGTCAGGCTCATCAGGGTCGGTGAAATCCTCCCATTCGATGTCGGCGATGCGGATCGGGCGCCGCTCGCCAATGGGGCTGTCGCTCACGGCTCCCACGCTAGTGGTCGGCTGCAATGGGTACTGAAGCGGCATTGAGGTAGCGGAGGATACGGCTGGGGGGCAGATGTTGCTCGGTGATCTCCACGCCCCAAGGGGAAAGGGCATCTTCGATGGCGTTGCACACCGCGGCGGGGGAACCGATGGCGCCGCCCTCGCCCACGCCCCGCCAGGGGACGTCGCCCTGCGAGGGCCCCTCGATGTGCTCGATGTCGATGCGGGGTATCTCGGCGGCGGTGGGCAACAGGTAGTCCATGAAGGTCGACGTGGTGCACTGTCCGGTGTCGTCATAGACGATCTTCTCGAGCAGCACGCTGCCAATGCCCTGGGCCACCCCGCCTCGGATCTGCCCCTCCACCACGGCGGGGTTGATCATCTCCCCGCAGTCCTCCACCACCAGGTAACGGGGCACGTTCACCAGTCCGGTGCCGGGGTCGAGTTCCACCCAGCACACATGGGTCGACTGGGTCCAGCCGCCAACGGGGGTCTCGAAGTCGAACGATGCGTCGAACCCGTCGCCCAGCGCCTCGTCCAAGGTGAACGGGGCCATGTATGACAGCCGGGCTACCTCGGCCACCGTCTTGGATCGGTCGGGCGATCCCCGCACGGCCACCACCCCGTCGACGATCTCCAGGTCATCGGGATTGGCCTCCAGCATGCCAGCCACCACCGCGAGCAATTTGTGACGCACGATGCGGGCTGCGCCCTGGGCCGCTCCGGCGCCCAGCGTGGCCGCTCGGCTTCCGCCGGTGCCCACCATGTTGAAGGGCACCTGGTCGGTGTCGCCGACCACCACCCGCACGCTGTCGATGGGCACCCCCAGCTCGTCGGCCACCACCTGCGACAGGGTGGTCTCATGGCTTTGGCCGTGGGGCTGCTGGCTGGTGAACGCGGTCACCGAGCCGTCGGGCTCCAGCTTCACCCGAGCCCGCTGCATCGAGCGCTGCTCGTAGGTGAAGCCCAGCGCCTGGCCGTAGTTGGTGGGACCGGGACCGGGCTCCAAATAGGTACACAGCCCGATGCCCAGATATTTGCCCTCTGATCGGGCCTCGGCCTGGGCGTCCCGAAAGCCCTGGTAGTCGGCCAATTCCACCGCCCGCTCCAGCGTCTGGTTGATGGTCATGAAATCCAGGGTGGGGCCGGTGAGCATGGCACCGGGGAACTGGTCGTCGCCCATGTAGTTGCGACGGCGCACTTCCAGAGGATCAAGGTCGAGTTGACGGGCGATGAGGTCCATGAGGCGCTCCCGCACCCAGCACTCAATCTCCCACGGCCCCCGATAGGCCACGAACGACGCCTTGTTGGTGGCCACCACCGAACCCCGGAACTGGTAGTGGCGCACCCGGAGGGTGCCGGGCAGCAGCACCTTGATGATGTTGGCGAACAGCGACAGAGGCAGGTTCAAGAACGGGTAGGCCCCGTGGTCCATCACCAAATCGGCCCGGAGCCCGATGACCACCCCGTTCTCGTCGAGCGCAGCCTCAACATGCACTTGCTCCTCGCGGGCGTGGCCGCCGGCCACCAGGTTCTCGGCCCGGTCCTCCACCCACCGCACCGGCTGGCCCAGCAGCCGGGCGGCGGCGCACACCACCACATCCTCCCGGGTGGGGTTGGACTTGAGGCCGAACGATCCGCCGATGCTGTCGCAAATGATGCGAATCTGGGAGGCGGGCAGCCCGAGGATTGCAGCCAAATGCACCCTCAGCGCGTGGGGGTTCTGGTGGGAGACCTCGTAGCGAAGGCTGCCGGTGGACGGGTCGTATTGGGCCACCCCGCCCCTGGTCTCCAGGGGGACGCAGGTGTGGCGGTGCTGGGTGAGCGTCTGAGTGATGACATGGGCGGCGGATGAGAATGCCTCGTCGGGATCGCCCCACACCTCCTCGCCAGACCACAGCACGTTGTCGGGGGCTTCATCCCACACGGCGGCGGCGCTTTCGCCTTTCGCGGCGGCATTGGTCACCGGGGGCAGCGGCTCGATGTCCACCTCCACCGCATCGACGCCGTCTTCAGCTGCGGCCCGGCTGGTGGCAATCACCACCGCGACAGGATCGCCAGCGAAGCGAACCTTGGTGTCGGCCAAGGGGTGATGGGCGGGCACGATCAGAGGCCCGGTCATCCCCAACCCCATGGGGGAGCAGCACTCGGCAAGATCCTCGGCGGTCAGCACGGCCACCACGCCTTCGGTGTCCAAAGCGGCTTCAGCGTCAACGGAAACCAGTTGCCCGTGGGCCACCGGACTGCGAACAAACGTCGCCTCCAGGATGCCGGGCTGGTCGATGTCGTCCACAAATCGTCCGGCACCGGCCAAAAGGCGCGGATCCTCCCGTCGGGGGACGCTGGCGCCGGTGAACCGCATGGCCGCTGAGCGTACTTTTTCTCGGTCTGAGAAAGGCAATGTTCACTTGATTTCCACCTCGGCGAAAGTCCGGGTAGCTCGTGCGTTTCACCAGGCCACCTAGCTTTTCAGTGGTGGTGAAAGCCCCATCAAAAAGACGCCGGTGCTAAATCCCTCCGGCACTGCGTCAAACTGAACCTTGGCGGGGTGCATGTGAAACCCCTCCATCTGCACCCTGCCGAGGTTCCCAGTTTCTCAATGCCAGTTTCCCTATGAGAGGTCCGCCGACCATCCTGTTGTCATGAGGTACCAGGCATGCTGACGCGAAAGCTGGTTGCCGAGGGCGTGGGCACGGCCCTGCTGCTCATCGGCGTGGTGGGTTCGGGCATCATGGCTGAGCGGCTGTCGCCCACTGATGTGGGATTGCAGCTCTTTCAGAACGCGGCGGCCACCGCGGCGGTGCTGTTCGCCATCATCTTGATGTTCGGTCCGGCGTCGGGGGCCCACTTCAACCCGGCGGTCACGGTGGCCGACTGGGCGCTGGGAGACTTCCCTCGCCGCCACATTGCCCCTTACATCGCGGCCCAGGTTGCTGGAGCGGTGGCCGGGACGGTGCTGGCCAACCTGATGTTCGACCTCGATGCGGTGGATTGGTCGACCAAGGACCGCTCGGCCGGCCATCTGTGGCTGGGCGAGGTGATCGCCACCGCCGGTCTGGTGGCTCTGATCTTTGCGCTGGTGCGCACCGAAAGGGTCCGGTATGTGGCTGGTGGGGTGGCGGCCTACATCGGCGGGGCCTACTACTTCACTTCGTCAACCAGCTTCGCCAACCCTGCGGTGACCGTGGGGCGCATGTTCTCGGACACCTTTGCCGGCATCGAGCCGTCGTCGGCCCCCATGTTCATCGTGATGCAGATCATCGGGCTGGTGGCCGCGGTTCTGTTGATTCGGTTTGTGTACCCCCAGGACAAACCAGCCGGGGATTCTGTCTCCTAACCTCAAACCGTGGAGATAGCGCTCGACGGTCCGGTGCTGGCCGTGGACATCGGCGGTACCAAGGTGGCCGTCGGCGTGGTTGACCCCCACGGACAGGTGCTGGCCCAGCGACGAGGGCCATCTCAGGCCGCCGATGAGGAGGCGTTGTTCGCCCTGGTAGTGGAGTTGGCCCGCGAAGTTCTTGAAGAGCATGGCCAGCCGGTAAGTGCCTGCGGCGTGGGCAGCGGCGGACCGTCACGGGACAATCATCGGCTCCTGTCACCCCTCAACATCGCCGTGTGGCGGGATTTCCCGTTGCGAGAACGCCTGTCAGACGCGCTCGGCCTGCCGGTAGCGGTGGACAACGACGCCAAGGCCCTCGCCTTGGCCGAAGGTTGGGTGGGCGGGGCCGTAGGCGTGGACAACTACCTGGCCATGGTGGTGTCAACCGGCATTGGGGGCGGCATTGTGCTGAACGGGAAGCTTCTTGATGGGGCCGACGGAAACGCCGGCCATATCGGCCACATCTTCGTGGCTGAGGGCGGTCGGGCCGATGCGGCCGGAGCTGTGGGCCTATTGGAGGGCCAGGCCTCGGGCACCGCCATCGCCGATCTACTGGACGGGATCGCGCCGGCCGACGCGCCGACAGAGATGCGGCGGCGGGTGGGCACGCTGGTGGGCCGGGGCGTGGGCTCGGTGGCCAACCTGCTGGACCTGGGCCTGGCCGTGGTCGGCGGGTCAGTAGCGCTGGGTTACGGCGAAGACTTCCTCGAAGCGGCCCAAGCTGAGATTGACCGGATCTGTCGCTTGGACCACTCCCGTGGCACCCGCATCATCCCCAGCCCCCTCGGCCCCGACGGCGGCCTGATCGGCGCGGCGGCTGTCGCCGGCCGAGTTCTGCTCTGAGTTTGCCTTTGGCGATTAGCTGGGTGGTTTCGACCACAGGCAGTTGATGGGCCGAAGATGCAGGCGGTCACCGAGAGATAGGGTGAGTGGGCCAGTGTGCAGCAGCATGCCAGCCCGGAATGAGCCGGGGGATACAGCATCGAGCTTGTCCCGCAACCAACGAAGGTGGTCGGTGTGCTGGCGGGCGGGGGAGGAGGTGGCCTTGACCTCTACCGCTACCACATCGCCGTTGGGAGCTTCGATAATCAGGTCTATCTCCCGGCCCCGGTAGTTGCGGTCTTGGTGGTTGCGCCAGTGATAGAGGACGCGCTTTCGAGGCGAAGCGGCGAGTTGACGGGCGACTTCATCGACGACGAATGTCTCCAACAGGGGCCCTGATGCCGGGGCGGTGGGCGAGGCCAACGCCCCGGGTTCGACCCCCAGCAGGCTGGCGGCCAGTCCGGCGTCGCTTAGGTGGACCTTGGGCCGCGAGGTCGTTCGGGACGAGAGGTTTCGAGACCAGGCCGGCAGCTCATGAAGCAAGAAGACGGTTTGGAGCCATTCGAGATACGAGGCGATCACCGGCCGGCTTACTTCCAGTTCCTTGGCGGCGTCCGTCTGGTTGATCTCGCTGCCGGTGAAGGCTGCTGCCCAGCGCAGCAATCGCGGCAGCGAGGCGGCTTTGCGGATATCGGCGAGCGCGAGGATGTCGCGTTGGACCACCGTTTCGACGTAGTCGTCAAACCAGCGCTGCCTTTGCTTCGGGTCCAAGCCCACGACCTCGGGATAACCCCCCCGACAGGCGCGGGCGAAGTAGTCCTCCCGGCTTAGATCGGATGCCGGTGCTGGCCTGGGGTCGCCTTCGAACCAGTTGTCGATCTCGGTGGGGGCAACTCCAGCCAGTTCGGCTTCGGATAGGGGCCATAGCCTGAATATTCGGACTCGTCCCGCGAGCGACTCGCTGATGCCGGGCAAGGTGAGGAAGTTGGTGGACCCAGTGAGGATGAATCGCCCTGGAGTCTGGTCCTCGTCCACCAGCCGTTTCACGGCGACGATAACCCTATTTCCACCGAGTTGGACTTCGTCCAAGGCCAGGGGGTAGCGCTGGCTGGACAAGAAGGCCACCGGGTCGAGCATCACACTCTCGCGTTGCTCATCGTCGTCGAGAGATACATATGTGCCGCCTTGGGCTTCGGCGATTCCCCGAGCCAGCGTCGTCTTGCCGGTCTGCCGTGCTCCATGGATCATCACCACCCGCGACCACTCCAGCGCAGTTTCGATTTCTGGTCGAATATGCCGGGCGATGAGTTCCATGCCCCAAATCCTAGCTCAAATCATCATTTCCGCAGGTCTCTATTATACAGAATCGCAGCTTGTCACTTGACAAACTCGCAGTAAGGCAATTGGCGGACACGTTCGTTGTACCCGACGCGGCTGTTTTGTATCGTCACCGGCATGGCGACGCTGCCAGCCGGGCTGTTGGCGGTACTGAAGATCGCGCTGCTCGTGGTCGTGGGTATTGCGCTGCGCCAGTACTGGCACCCAGATATCGGGATCATGTTTCTGGTACTGGCCTTCTTCCTTTCGACCAACCTCGTGATCTGCTACTGGGAGATCTGCCTCTTCTTCAAGCGGGACTACATCGAATCTCGCAACACCTATTGGCGTGAGAGACGACAACAGACCGGCCGCAGCCCGGCAGCGGAGTTCCTCACCTCGAAGGTGCCGCTGAAGGCCGCTCTCTCACCGACTGTGTGGGCCGACGTATGGGCGACGTACTCGGTGTCCGACGGCTCATTCGCTGATCGTCGTACCTACGGGTTCAACGTGGACGTCGCCAACGGTTTCGTCACGGCCATACCTACGGTGATTCTCTACGCAGCTCTTGCGACAGAATTCCTGTCGCCGGTCACGGCAGGAATCGTAGGGATCATGATGTTCTGGCAATGGACCTATGCGACGTCCGCGTACTGGATGAGCTTCTTCGTCGCGAAGCGGCATCGAGACATCCCAAGAGGCGAGTTCTATGTGCTGATCATGGGTACCAACGCCCCTTGGGTTCTGTGCCCGCTTGTAGGCCTGTACGCCTCCATTCGCCTGGTTCTCGACGACAGTTACCGCGTCCTGGGCGGCTGAGCGACCAGAGGGCGAGGGCTGCGCCCGTTCTCAGCCGGTTGAGCCAGGCTTGCGCACTGCTGGCATTGCAGGGCGCATGAATGCTCTCAGTGCAGGCCTACCACTAGTCGCTGAACGTCTGAATACGCAGGTGGCGGGCCATGGCCGAGCCGGCCGGGCCGAGGAGCATCTGAGCCCGCAGGTTGCGCTTGTGGAACAGCTTCACCAGGTCTTCGTTGTAGCGGTCGGTGTCGCCATTGGCCAGCACGAATTGCTCCAATTCGGCCTCTCCCTCCAGCCATGACGCTGGCCGATGCCCGAGCAGCTCGTGGAGGTCGTCCAGATCGGCGGCCGAGACGGCGTCGCCGATCTCGTCGATGCGGGCCGCGTGGCGGGCCATGCGGAACATGGTGCGCAGCTTGTAGCGCAGGTACTCGTCTTCGATCTGCACGGTGCGCAGGTTGCGCACCAGATGGTTGAGCACCACTTCGGCTCGCGACTCCCGGGGCTCGGGCATCTCCACGGTGGGCAGTTCCACATCGAGGATCTCAGCCAGGGCCTCGGTGGCGAACAGGTTGGTCTCGTAGCACCACTGGAGGTTGGTCATAAGGTCGGAGTCGGGGGCCGGCTCCCGCAGCGCGGCACTGAACGGGAGCTGGTTGGAGAGGGTGAACATGAAGTGGTGGCGCTGGATGGCTTCCAAGTCCACCGGCTCGCCAGCCAACTGGCCGTAGCGGTCGTAGAGCTTGGCGAAGTTGCCGAAGCCGAGCACCGTGTCGCGCTGGCGCCACGCGGCCAAGTCCATCATCGGGTCGCCAATATGACCGATCTCTACATCGAGGACGGCCACCACTCGGCCGTCTTGATGGTGGAATTGCCCGGTATCCCACACGATGGCCGACTCCCGGCCTCGGGAGAACGGGGGATTGCGCCGCAGCCAGCCCAAACAGAACTCGAGGAACGGGTCGGGGAGCGTCTTCTGGCTGCGGTACAACTGCTCGTAGCGCCGCAAACCCAGCAAGCCGGACTCCTCGGGACGCTCTGCTCGCATGATTCCGGCCTCGACGAACGGTCCGATGTCCAGGGCGTGCATTCGGGCCAGGATGTGCAGGTAGTCGTCCACCACCGCGTCGCGTTCGGCGTCGGTGCAGTTCTCGAAGTGGTTCTCGCCCGGCACCCGGTCCATCACGTAGGCCGTAGGATCGTCGATCCAACCGTGTACCTGGGCCACGGGAATGCCGTGGTCGCCGAGCACCTTTTGCAGCCGCATCTCGTGGTCGAGCGGAAAAACCAGTGGCATGTCGGTGCGGTCGCCACGCACGCACAGCTCGAGCCGCTCGCCGTTGCGCTCCACGTCGGCGAACCACACCGGCCGCCAGCGGGCCTGTCGCTCGATATGGGTGACCGTGCCTCCCAGATTGCCCTCCAGCCAGGCCACTACCTTCTCGGTAGCAGCATCAGTGTCTATGGGGTCTTTGGTGACGGTCATTGCAACCTATTCCTTTGCCAGTTTGAGTCGGTTGGAGATGTTGTTCCGCTGGATGGCGGAGGAGCCGCCGATGATGGGCATCACCAGCACGTCGCGAACGTAGCGCTCCATGTCGAAGTCCTCCACGTAGCCGTAGGCGCCCATCACCTGCTGCATCGAAAGCACGATGTCTTTGGCGGTGTCGCACACGAACAGCTTGGCCATGGAGGTCTCCACCGCAGCTGGCTTGTCCTCATCCAGCAATCGGGCGGCGTGGTAGGTCATCAGCCGGGAGGCCAATAGCCGGGTGCGGGCCTCGGAGAGCATGTGGCGGATGGACTGGTGGCTGCTGATGGGCTTGCCGAACTGCACCCGCTCTTGGGCGTAGGCCCAGGCGTCCTCAACCGCTCCGGTGGCGATGCCCAGGGCCATGGCGGCCACCTCGATCTTCTCCACGTCCAAACCCGGGCCGGCCAGCTTGGCCCACCCCTGGTTCCAGCCCTCGTCGCCGCCCACGATGTTGCCGGCGGGCACCTCCACATCGGTGAAGGTGACGTCGGTAGTCATCGACCCCTTGAGTCCCATGGCGTGCTGGGGCTCGATGGTCACCCCCGGCTGCCGTGGAGGAATCAGCACGAACGACAGGTTGTGGTAGCGATCGCCGGAGGGGTTCGAGTTGACCAGGGCGTAGATGTAGTCGGTGTAGGTGGTGCCCGAGCAGAACCGCTTGGCCCCGTTGATCCGCACCACATCGCCGTCGCGCACCGCGGTGGTGGACACGCTGGCCAGGTCAGAGCCCACGTCGGGCTCGGTCAGCCCGTAGGAGAACAGCATCTCCCCCCGGGCCACCTTGGGCAGCCACGCTTGGCGCTGGGCCTCGCTGCCCGTCTCCACCAGGTTCATACCCGCATAGCAGGCCCCGTAGACGTAGCCGCTGCCCACCGCAGTGCTGCGGCGGCACAGCTCCTCGATCACGATCATGGTGGCGGTGATGTCCCGGCCCGACCCGCCGAAGTGCTCGGGGATGGTGATGCCGAACAGCCCCAGATCGGCCAGCTTGTACAGCACGCCCCGGTCGATCTCGTTGGTCTGGTCCCACTGGCGGGCAAGCTCTCGGGGTATTTCCGCCTCGACGAAGCGCCGGACGGTTTCCCGCAACAGCGCGTGGTGCTCAGCTTCTTGGGGGTATTCCACGATCTCTGCTCTAGCGCCCGATGAACTCGGGAGGCTCTTTGGCCATGAAGGCATCCAGGGCGATGGCGAAGTCCTCGGTCAACATGGTGAGACCCTCGGTGGAGGCCGCCCGATCAACCACCGCATTGGCCACCTGCCGCAGCCCGGCGTTGATGGACGCCTTGGTGTAGTTGATGGCGATGCGGGCACCGTCGCGCATGCGCTCGGCCATGGCCTGCACGGTGTCGTCCAATTCGTCGCCGGGCACGCACTCGGTGATGAGGCCGATGTCGGCCGCCTCGGGGGCCTTGATGGGGTCGCCGGTGAGCAGGTAGCGCCGGGCCCGGGCGTAGCCCACCAACTGGGGCCACAGCAGCGCGCCGCCGTCGCCGGCCACCAATCCCACCGACACGTGGGGGTCGGCGAACACCGACCGCTCGGAGGCGTAGACGAAGTCGCAGTACAGCGCCAGCGAGCAACCCAGACCCACCGCGGGGCCGTCCACCCTGGCCAAGATGGGCTTCTCCAGGGTGAGCGCCGACTCGGTGATGCGCCGATCGGCCCTTATCACCCGCTCTACTGCGCTCAGGTCTCCGGCCATGCTTCGAAGCCAGGGAATGTCACCACCAGCGCAGAAGGAACCGCTCGCCCCGGTGAGCACAGCCACATCGGTGTCGGGGTCTCGATCCAGGTCGGTGAACACCCGGGACAGGTCATCGTGCAGCACCGCGTTTATGGCATTGCGAGCCTCGGGCCGGTTGAGCACCACCGTGGTGATGCGATCGACGGTGGACACCTCCAATGCGCCATAGTCGTCGGGATTCATGGGCTCCTCCTGCGGTTACCGGGATGGGTTCTGGATTTTTGCGCTTCAAGGTGAATCTGCCCGGCAATAGTGCCAGACTTCGTTCCAAGCCAACATTTTCAGGGAGGAGATGCGCAATGGCGACCTGCCAGCCGGCAATTTTCAACGAAATGGGCAAATACCAATGGTACGTCCACCTCAGTCGCGGTGACGGCGCCGATTTGGGGGCTATCAAGTCGGCTATTTCCGATTGCCGCAGCAACTGCGACGCCCAGGGGATCAACCTCGTCATCGGGCTCGGCCCCACTCTGTTGGCCGACCTTACCGACGACGTTCCCGGCGACTTTCAGCCGTATCACACGGTGGAGTCCATCGACGGCAGTGGCCGCGAGGCCAAGGGCACCCAAGAGGAGCTGCTGCTTTGGATGACCCACGACGAGAAGGACTTGGTGTGGAAAGCCCAATGGGACGCCCGCATGGCCCTGATCGCCGGTGGGATGAGCGTGGCCCGGGAGACCCCCACCTTCATCTACGGCGAGAGCCTGGACATGACCGGTTTCATCGACGGCACCGGCAACCCAGAGGATGAGGACCAGCCCGCAGTGGCCATCATCCCCGACGGCGAAGCCGGTGCGGGCGGAAGCTTCATCATCGCCCAGCGCTGGGTCCACGACCTGGTGGCTTGGGAGCAGCTTGATGTGCCCACCCAAGAGGTGAACTTCGGTCGGACCAAGGCCGACTCCACCCGCCTCGACGAGCAGGCCCCGCATTCGCACCTCTCCCACGTGGAGCTGCGCGACGGCGATACCGCCGATGCATCCAAGCCCAAGCGGGACGAGATCGCCCGCCGGTCTACCCCGTATGCCTTCCACGATGGCACCGTGGGCCTTTACTTCATGGCCTTCTGCAAGACCCAGGCCCCGTTCCGGGAGCGCATGGATGCGATGTACGGCCGCAACGGCCAGGTGCGCGACATGCTCACCGACTTCTCGAACCCGGCTTCGGGCAGCTACTACTTCGCTCCCTCCGTGGAGTGCCTCGACGCCAGCCTGGCTTAGTTTTTGCTGCAACCGGGCCGGCGGGTCCTGTCGCCGGAGGCCGGCCTGGCCGACGGTGCGGCCAGGTCCGCCACCGACGCCACCCCCCGGCCCTACCGTCGGGACATCTGTGGACTCAGCCATGCTGCTTGGGGGTGATTAGCAGTGTTGGTGGTTGATGCTATGAACGTGATTGGGTGTCGGCCTGATGGGTGGTGGGCTGATCGGGATGGCGCTTTGGTCCGGCTTGTTGGAGATTTGGATGACGCTGGGGTGCCGGCGCTGGTAGTTGCGGACGGCCGACCAGTGCCAAGCCTGCCTTCCGGGCATCACGGCCTAGTCGAGTTGGCCTACGCCTCGCGCCGTGGTCCCAACGCGGCCGATGACCGTATAGCCGATGAGGTTGCTGCTATGGATGATCCGTCGGCGGCCACCGTGGTCACCTCCGACCGCGAATTGGCCCGCCGAGTCCGCCACCACGGCGCCGTTGTCGTTGGTGCTCGGGCATTTCGCGATCGGCTGGATCGTCGGTTGGGGTGAACCTGAGATGAACACCTTGACTTCCTCAGCGGGGATTTGGGCTGAGGGGTAGGGTGGCGGGGACAACTGAAGCCCAGGGGAGGAGGGCCTATGTTCCCGTCTCGGTTCGACCTTGTCGTGGCTCAGACCGTCGCGGAGGCGGTGGAGGCCAAGGTGGACGCGGGGGAGGGGGGTCGGTTCCTCGCTGGGGGCCAGAGTCTCATCCCCATGATGAAGATGCGGGTGGCGTTTCCTGAGACGTTGATTGACATCAACCGCATCGGCGGCTTGGATGCCATTGAGCGGGCCAACGGGCATCTGCGGGTGGGGGCGCTGGTGCGACACGCTGATGTGGTTGCTTCCGGCGACACGTTTGGGGCCATTGCCGCCGCTGCCCCATGGGTAGCTGATCCGCTGGTGCGCAACCGGGGGACCATGTGCGGCTCGGTGGCTCACTGCGATCCGGAGGGCGACTGGAACTCGGTGCTGTTGGCTACCGGGGCCGACGTCATTGCCCAGGGGCCCGGCGGCGAGCGGTCGATCTCTATTGCCGACTTTGTTGATGGGGCGTTCACCTCCACGCTGGGCGAAGAGGAGCTTGTGGTAGGGCTCCGCATCCCCGTTCCGTCGGGCCGCTCGGGAGGGGCCTACCTCAAGCTGGAGCGCAAGATCGGCGACTACGCCACCGTGGCGGTGGCTTCCCATCTGGAGCTGGATGACTCCGGGGCCATCTCCGCTGCCGGGTTGGCCCTCACTTCGGTCAACCCCATCAACACCAAAGTGGGCGATGCGGAAGCTCTGATGGTGGGGCAACAGCCCTCAGAGGAACTGTTTGCTGAGGCCGCCGAGTTGGCTGCGGCCGCTGCTGAGCCCCGCGACGACGTCCGGGGTACCGCCGCCTGGAAGCGCCAGGTGGTCCGCACCTACACCAAGCGGGGGCTGGCCGCCGCCGCCCAGCAGGCCGAAGGGAGCTGACATGGAAGTCAACATCACCATCAACGGTTCCGAGCACGCCAGCGATGTGGAGCCCCGCACCCTGCTGGTGGACCACATCCGCCGCACGGTCGGACTCACCGGCACCCACGTGGGCTGCGACACCACCAGTTGCGGGGCCTGCACCGTTCTCATGGACGGCACGCCGGTCAAGGCCTGCACCGTGCTGGCCGCCCAGGCCGACGGGTCCGAAGTGACCACCGTGGAGGGGCTCAAGGGCGCCGACGGTCTGCACCCCATCCAGTCGGCATTCACCGATGACCACGGCCTCCAGTGCGGGTTCTGCACGCCGGGCATGATGCTGGTGGGTGCCTCGCTCATCGCCGAGAACCCCGACCCATCCGACGACGAGGTCCGCTGGGCCATCTCGGGGAATCTGTGCCGGTGTACCGGCTATATCAACATCGTCAAGGCCATTCAGACGGCGGCCGCTCGGGTGGCCGAATCGTCCAACGGAAGCTGAGGAGCGATCATGGTTGCACCAACTACTCCGGCTGAGATCGGCGGCATCGGCCACAGCGTCCAGCGCAAAGAGGACGCCCGGCTCATCGAGGGCCAGGGGAACTTCCTCGACGACATCGATCTGCCCAACACGCTCCACATGGCCATCCTGCGCTCGCCTCTGGCCCACGCTCGGATCAACGGCATCGATTCCGAGGGGGCCATGGCTCTCGACGGGGTGTTGGCCGTGGTCACCGGCGATCTGATGGACCAGCACGGGCTGGCCTGGATGCCCACCCTGTCGGGTGACACCCAGGCGGTGCTGGCCACCGACAAGGTGCGCTACCAGGGCCAGGAGGTGGCCGCCGTTATCGCCACCGATCCCTACATCGCTACTGACGCTCTCGAGCTCATTGAGGTGGACTACGAAGAGCTGCATCCCATCACGACGCCCCAGCAGTCCCTGGAGGAGGGGGCCGCGCTGATCCGGGACGAGAAGGAGGGCCAGACCGACAACCTGGCCTACACCTGGGAGACCGGCGACCAGGGCGCCACCGAAGAGGCCTTTGCCAAGGCCGACCGGGTGGTCACCCTGGAGACCCACTATCCCCGCTCGCACCCCGCCCCGCTGGAGACGTGCGGGATCGTGGCCGACGTCAACTCGGTGACCGGCCAGGCCACCATCTACATGACCTCGCAGGCCCCCCACGCCCACCGGACGCTGTTCGCCATGGTGGCCGGGCTGCCCGAGCAGAACATCCGCATCATCAGCCCCGACATCGGCGGCGGCTTCGGCAACAAGGTGCCCATCTACCCCGGCTATGTGGTGGCCACCGCGGCATCGCTGCTCATCGGCCAGCCGGTGAAGTGGGTGGAGAGTCGCACCGAGAACCTCATCTCCACCGGCTTCGCCCGCGACTACTACATGAAGGGCGAGCTAGCCGTCACCGACGAGGGCCGCATCCTGGGCCTGCGGGTGAACATGTTGTCGGACCAGGGGGCGTTCTACTCCGATGCCCAGCCCACCCAGTTCCGGGCCGGGCTGTTCCACGTGGTCACCGGCAGCTACGACTTCCCGGCCGCCCATATCGACTGCAAAGGGGCGTTCACCAACAAGGCCCCCGGCGGGGTGGCCTACCGGTGCTCGTTCCGCATCACCGAGGCCTCGTATCTCATCGAGCGGCTGGTGCAGAACGCGGCCTATGAGGTGGGCATCGATCCCGCCGAGATGCGGCTGCGCAACTTCATCCAGCCCGAGCAGTTCCCCTATGAGACGGCCACCGGCTTCGTGTACGACTCCGGCGACTACCCCACCGCCCTGCGCACTGCCATGGACGAGGTGGGCTACGAGGATCTGCGCCGGGAGCAGGCCGAGGCCCGGGCCGAGGGCCGGCTCATCGGCATCGGCATCGCCCACTTCACCGAAGCGGTGGGGGCGGGGCCGTCGCGCACCTACGACATCGCCGGGTTGAAGATGATCGACTCCGCCGAGTTGCGGGTACACCCCACCGGAAAAGCCATTTTGAAGCTGGGGGTGAAGACCCAGGGCCAGGGCCACGAGACCACGTTCGCCCAAATTGTGGCCGAGGTTCTGGGCATTCCCGCCAACGACATCAAAGTGGAGCACGGCGACACCGACCACACCCCCTACGGCTTGGGCACCTATGCGTCCCGCTCCACTCCGGTGGGCGGGGCGGCCACTGCGGTTGTGGCCCGAAAGCTGGCCGACAAGTCCCGCAAGATCGCCGCCCACCTGCTGGAGGCGGCCGATGAGGACATCGAGTTGGCCTCGGGTGTGCTCTCGGTTGCGGGCAGCCCCGACCGGTCGGTCACCATCCAAGACGTGGCCCTGGCCGCCTACACCAACCTGCCCGAGGGCATGGAGTACGGCCTGGAAGACGTCACCTACTACGACCCGCCCAACCTCACCTACCCATACGGCAGCTACATCGTGGTGGTGGAAGTAGACCCGGACACAGGGGTATGGCAAGTGCAGCGCATGGTGGCACTGGACGACTGCGGGGTGCGGATCAACCCGATGATCGTGGAGGGCCAGATCTGCGGCGGGCTTACCGAGGGCTTCGCCATGTCGGCCATGCAGTGGATCACCTTCGACGACGACGGCAACTGCATCGGGGCCAACTTCATGGACTACCTGGTACCCACCGCCTGGGAGACACCGAAGTTCGAGCTTCTAGCCACCGAGGTTCCCTCGCCTCACCATCCCATCGGGGCCAAGGGCGTCGGCGAGTCGGCCACCGTGGGGTCGCCCGCCGCGTTCGTAAACGCGGTGATCGACGCGGTGGCCCACTTGGGCGTCCGCAACATCGACATGCCGGTGCTGCCCGACCGGGTGTGGGCCGCCATCGAAGAAGCCAGCTAGTCGGGTCGATGCCATGAATGTTGATATCGCGGGGTGTGGGCGGTCATTGGCGCTGAGAGCTGAATTGGCACTCGTGGCGTGAATGTTGACGTCATGGCACGGGCGGTGGAGTTGCGCCAGCAGCGCCAGCCGTTCGTCATGGCCTCGGTGATCTGGCGGCGAGCACCGTCGTCGGGCCAGCAGGGATCGCAAGCGGTGATCCTGGCCGACGGCTCGGTGCGGGGTTGGCTGGGCGGGGCGTGCGCCGAGCCCACCGTGATTGTGGAGGCGCTGGCCTGCTTGGACCACGGCGAGCCCCGGCTGCTCTGTCTGGGTCCATCGGACGGCCGGGACCACCACAGGAGCGCGGGAACTGGTCAAAGCGATGAGCACAGCGACGGGCTGCGCTCAATTGCTATGGCGTGTGATTCGGAGGGTGCGATGGAGATCTATCTGGAGCCGAGCCTGCCCGCCCCCCAGGTGGTGGTGATCGGACGATCTCCGGCGGTAGACGCCATCGCCGCGGTGGCCACCGCCATCGGCTGGGACGCGGTGATCGTCGACGACGGCGGGCAGCCCGACGACCATGCGCACCCCGAGCTCGTGCGCACCAGCCTGGATTTGAGCGGCCTGACCGTCGACCAGGCCACCGCAGTGGTGGTGGCCACCCAGGGGCACTACGACGACGTAGCGTTGGCGGCCGCTTTGGGCACCGATGCCGGCTACATCGGACTGGTGGCATCGGCCAAGCGGGCCGAGGCCATGAACGATTACCTCCGCACCCAGGGGTTTGGTGACGACGATCTGGCCCGGATCAGCTCCCCGGCCGGCTTGAACTTGGGCCGCATTCCCAACCGGGAGATTGCGGCTGCCATCATGGCCGACCTGGTGGCTCGTCGGGCCGAGGGCCACCTCGCAGCCGACACTGAAGCCGCGTCCCGAGACCGCCCAGAAGAGGCCGTCGACCCGGTGTGCGGCATGACCGTGCTGGTGGCCGACGCCCGCTACCGCTCCATCCACGGCGGCACCACCTACTACTTCTGCGCTCCCGGCTGCCAACAGCGCTTTGAATCTGAGCCGGAGGTGTTCGTCTCCTAGACCGGTCAGCCCGCGGGGTGGAGGACTACGTCGAGGCTGGTGGGGGAGCGGAGCACGATGCCGGTGTCGGGGGGCACGTCGCCGGCGAACTCAAAGCGGTCGAACCGGTCGAGCAGGTACTCGAGGGTGCGCTCCATCTCCAACTTGGCCAAGAGCGAGCCAGTGCAGGTGTGGGCCCCCCCGCCGAAGGCCCGAACTGGGCCGATCGGGGTGTAGTTGGGGCGCTCCTCACCCTGGAAGCGACCCACATCGAACACCTCGGGATCCTCAAACCGAGAGGTGTCGTGGTTGGCGCTAGACACGAACGACATCACCTTGCTTCCCTCGGGGATGGTGGTGCCCTCCACGTCCAAGTCGTGCTTGGCCATGCGGATGGTGACGTGTACCGGGGGCCGATATCGGAGAATCTCGGTGACTGCCGAGCTGACCAGCTCGGGTTCGTCCTTCAGGCGCAGCCACTGCACGGGTTGCAAGATGAGGTGCTTGACCAGGTTGGCCAGCGCCCGGTCGGTGGTCTCGATGCCGGCCGACAGCAAGAACGCCGTGAAGCTGCGGACCTCGTCGTCAGATAGCCGCTCGCCCTCGTATTCCATCGAGCACAGGTCGGACAGCAATTCGTCGCCGGGACAACCGCGTCGTTCCTCAATGCTGGGAGTGACGAAGTCGTAGAGCTCGTCTCGGGCGGCCTCTCCCTGGGCGTGGACCACCGGATCGCGGGTCACGTTGGAGGTCCCGGCGGCGACGATGTCGTTGTACCAGTTGCGGAAGTTGCTGGCCTCGCCCATGTCCATCAGCTCGGCGATGGCACCCAGCGGAACCGGCTCGGTGAGCCCAGTGCGCAGGTCGGCGGCTTCGGGAGCCACCGGGAGCTGCTCGCCATATTCCAGGACCAGCCCGGAGACGATCTCTTCGATGGTCGAACCGAGATAGCGGGGGCCCCGCAGCCGTTTGGCCAAGATGGCGTCCTTGCGGCGGTGCTCGTCGCCCGACATTTGCAGGATGGCCCGACCGAAGATGCTGGAAGTGCCCGGCTGGTTCATCAGCGGGCCGAACTTTTCACCGTCCTCGAGCATCGAGGTGATGTCATCCCACCGGGTCAACACCCACGCTTGGAGCGGCTCGACCCACAACGCCGGAGTCTCTTCCCGCATCCGGCGGAAGATAGGAAAGGGGTCGGCCCCCACGTTGTCGGCCAGATAGGCGTTGAAGTCTTCAGCGACCGATCTGGAATCCGGCAACGTGGGGGCCTTTCCACTAAACGATTCGGCTAGCCGATCTCGATGCCGTACTCGCCGTCGAAGCTGTCGGCGTAGAAGGCGAACGGATTGGCCGGCACCATGCCGCCGGAGGCGGGATCGAGCGAGAACGCCGCGCCGCACTGGCTGTGGTTGCTAGCGCTCCAGTCGATCGGGCAGGTGATGCCCATGGTGTCGAATGTGCCCTTCAGGGCCTCGGTCAGGCTCTCTCGGCTCAATTCGCCGGTCTCAGCAGCCCGCTCCACGGCCTGGTGGAACACGTAGCCGTTGAGGAAGCCGTGGGAGAAGTTCAGGTTCAGGTGCTCGCCGCCGTAGCCAGCCAGCGTTGCACACCGCTCCATGTCAGCCGAGGCTGCGATGTTGTTGTTGGCGGTCATGAAGGAGTGCATGCCGAAGGTCTGATCGCTGACCGACTCCGGGCCTTCGGTCCAGATCGAGTTGGCCGCGATGCCGTGGATGCCGATGATGGGAATGTCGGTGATGCCCGAGTCGGCCATGCCCTGCATAACCACCAGGCCCGCGCCCGGCGAGCCGTGGAGGGTCACGTAGTTCACGCCCTGCTCATCGATGCCCTCTTGCAGTTCCACCATCTGGGCGGTGACCTCAGTGGCACCCGGTGCCACATACAGGGTGTTGACGTAGGTGCCGCCACCCTTGAGTACCGACTGCTCGACGTAGGCGGCGAACTCGGTGCCGGAGGGCACCTCAAGGCTGATGCCCATGACTACGGCGTTCTCGATGCCGCCGACGGAGGCCGCAATGTGTCCGGCGGCCAGGTCGGCCTGGTCGCCGTAGTGGGCCAGGTTGTTGAAGTACTGGTCACCCTCGAGTTGGATGTCGATGGTCTGGGGTGGGCCAATCACCGGCAGGTTCAGGGCCTCGACATCGGGCTGGAGCTGGGTGCTGATGTGCGAGCCGCCCAAGCCGAGCAGGGCAATTACCTTGTCGTCTTCGGTGAGTTTGGTGAAGTTGATCGCGGCATTGTCGGCGTTGAACTGGTCATCCTCGGGCAGATAGTCGATCATCCGCCCCAAGATGCCGCCACCCTCGTTGACGCATTCGAAATAGGCCTCGATGCCGTGGCTGTTGAACGACTGCGACGATGCCGTCGGCCCAGTCAGGTCTCCCATCCAGCCGACCTTGATCGAGTCGGAGGTAACGCCGTTGTCCGGGTTGTCGGGAACCGTCATCTCCGCAGGTGCCTCTTCTTCTGGGGCAGGTGCCTCAGTGGCCTCTGGTTCTGGTGCCGGTGCTTCTGTCGCGGCAGCAGTCGGTGCCGGAGCAGCCGGTGCATCGTCGTCATCGTTGCCGCACGCCGCTGCGATCAGCGCGAACGCAAAGAGTACGACTGCCAGTTTGAGCCAGCGATTCAACATGTGGGGTCCCCCTCCATCATTTGTTGTTAACAGCCCGCACTCCAAATGAGGCGCGAACCAGCCGCCACCCTAGCCATTGCAGTGCCGAAACATGCAAGTCCGAATGTTGGAAGGTGGACAAAGGGCGGCCGAAGTCGAGGTACCGCCGAGCGGCTCACACCTCGACTTCGGTACCGAGATAGGCGGCAATCACCCGCTCGTCCTGTTGCATCTCTGCGGGCGTTCCCTCGGCGATCTTCTGCCCGAAGTCAAGCACCATCACGTGGTCGGCAATCGACATCACCACGCCCATGTCGTGCTCGATGAGGAACACCGTCATGTTGAGGTCGTCCTGGGCGGCGTAGATGTAGCGGATCATGTCCTGCTTCTCGTCCACGCTCATGCCCGCCATGGGCTCATCCAGCATCAACAGCTCGGGCTCCATGGCCAGCACCCGGCCAAACTCCACCCGCTTCTGCACGCCGTAGGGCAAATCGCCCACCGGCTCCCGGCGGTAGGCGCGCAGGTCCAACAAGTCGACCACCCGCTCGATGGCCGCTCGGGCGGCCAATTCCCGCTTGACCGCCCGCCGGGTGAACAAGCCGCCCTCTATGAGCCGTGTGTGCTCGTGGATATATCGGCCCAGAAGCAGATTGGTTAGCACGTTCTCCCCCATGAACAGCCCGAGATTCTGAAACGTCCGGGCCAAGCCGAGGCGGGCAATCTGATAGGGACGGTACGAGAGCAGGTCCTCACTGGGTTTGCTCGCGGGGTGGAATTGCACCTGGGCACCGGGCAGCGGCTTGTAGACACCGGACACCGCGTTGACCAGCGTGGTCTTGCCGGCACCGTTGGGACCGATGAGGGCGAATAGAGAACCCCGCTCCACACTGCCGCTGATCGAATCGCACGCCCGCACGCCGCCGAACTGCACGGTCAAATCGTCGAAGCTCAAGATGGGATCGCTCATGACTCTTTGGCACCAGGTCGCTCGATGGCGGCATAGGAGGTGTGAGCTTCGCCGCCGCCCCCTAGATACAGCTCCTGCACCATCGGATTGCCTCGAAGTTCGGCCGCAGTGCCTTCCATCAGCACCCGGCCCAACTCCAGTACGTAGGCGTCGTTGGCGTGCTGCAACGCCAGGCTGGCATTCTGCTCGATGACCAGTATCGAGGTCCCCCGGGTCTCGTTGATCTCGCTGAGCAGCTCGAAAAGCCGGTGGACTATCTTGGGGGCCAGCCCCAACGACAGCTCATCGCAGATGAGCAACGATGGCTGTGACATGAGGGCCCGGCCCACCGCCACCATCTGCTGCTCGCCTCCCGACAGCAGACCGGCGGTCTGGTTGAGAAGCGGCCGAAGCTGGGTGAACAACTCCAGATTCTGTTCCAGCGACTCGTCGATGCCAGAGAGGTCTTTTCGGCTGGCCGCACCGCACAACAAGTTCTCTTTCACCGTCAGATTGGGAAAGAGCTTGCGGCCTTCGGGTACTTGGGCCACGCCGGCGGCGACGATGTCGGGGCTTTTCTTACCCAGAATCGACTCGCCGCCCAACTCGATGTCGCCCCGGCGCACACGGCCCTTGTGAAGGTAGAGCAGGCTGGTGATCGAACGGACCAGGGTGGTCTTTCCCGCGCCGTTGGCACCCAACACCGAGACAAAGCCACCCGAGGGCACGTTGATGTTCACGTTGTCCAGCGCGGTAACGCCCCCGTAAACCACGGTAAGGCCTTGGATCCTCAGGTCGAGCCCGCCGTTGCTCATGGGTTGCTCCTCGTCAGTGATCGGCCCAGCCAATTCTTGAAGTCCCTCCAAAGGCCGGCCAGACCATCAGGCTTGAACATCAGAATGATCACTACCAAGAAGCCCTTGATGGCCAGGTCAATCTCACTGGGGTAGTCACTGAGGAAGTCGATGTCTCTCACGATCCAGAGTTCCTCTCGAGCCCACTTGAACCACTCAGGCAGGAACCAGAAGAACGCTGAGCCGAAGATGGCCCCCTGGATGCTGGAAAAACCGCCGACCACGATGATGATGGCGTAGTTCAGAACGGTCTGGACGTTGAAGCTGTCCTCTCCCCGAGAGCCGATGTAGAACGAGGCCAGCACACCTGACATGGACACCACCGCAGAAGACAGTGCGAAGGCCAACAGCTTGGATCGGGCCACGTTGATGCCCAGCAGCGAGGCGGACACATCTCGGTCGCGCACCGCGGCGAAGGCCCGCCCCTCTCGAGTCCGAACCACGTTCACCATGAACAGAATCGACAGCACGGTGATGGGCATGAGCACCCAGTACCACCGGAATTGACCGGTGATGACGAACTCGCCGTTGTCGTCAGGGTCGATGCCGGGCAGCCAGTGCAGCCACGAGGCGATCCGCGGGGAGTTCTCGCCCTTGAAACGGATGCCGACGAAGCCGAAGTACTCCTGGAGGTATTCCCGCCATACCAGCATCATCACGAAGTGGAATCCGAAGGTGGCCAGCAGAAGGTAGAGGTGCTTGAGCCGCAGGGCGGGCAGACCGGAGATTGCGCCCACGACGGCTCCGGCCAAGGCCGCAGCGGGCAGGGCCACCCACATATTGCCGCCGCTCCACTGCACACCGACGATGCCGCCGACGATGCTGCCCAAAGCCAAGAACGCCACGTGGGCCAGACTGATCTGGCCGGAGTAGCCCACCAGCAGGTTGAAGGCCGCGGCGCCCATGGCGAAGATCAGCACCAGGTTGACCACCGCGAACCAGGTGGCCCACGGGAAGTCCATGGGCGGGGTGAAGTCGGAGGCCAGGATGAAGGGCAAAACCAACAACCCGAAGGTGGTCAGCGCGGCCCACGACCGGTCGCTGGGCGTGCGCCACAGCCGCATATCCTCACGGTGGGTGAGTTCGCCCCGAGGAGTCCATACCCAGGCCATTCGGGCGACCACGGCCAAGACCACCACCGTGATCAGCGCCTTCCACCAGAAGTTCACGTTCTCAGTGGTCGAGCCCAAGATAAATGGGACTACCGCGGCGATGACGAAGGGAAGGAACCGCTTGATCGTCGTCGGGCGGTAAGTCGGGGACTCTTCTTGCTGGGGGGCGGGGTTCTCGACGGCCGTCATTGTCCGCCTCGCAAGAATGCGCCATTCAAGCCCTGGCTCATACCCGCTCCAGGTCCTTTCGGCCCCACAGCCCGGTCGGGCGCACCAGAAGAACCACGAACATCACCGAGAAGGCCACCGGCTCACGCCACTTGGTGCCCAAATGGCCGTTGGCGAACTGCTCGATCACCCCTACCACCAGGCCGCCCACGATGGAGCCGCCCAAAGATGTGAGACCGCCCACCACCGCGGCGGGGAAGGCCCGCAAGCCGATGGCCTCGATGCTGCGGTCGATGGCCCCGGTGACGTGGCCGAACAGCAGCCCCCCGACGCCGGCCATGACCATGGCCGCGGCCCAGGTCATGGCATAAACCTTGTCGGGGTCGATCCCCATAGCCGCGGCGGCCTCGATGTCGTCGGCCACCGCCCGCATGTGCAGCCCCAGTCGGGTGTACTTGAAGAAGAAGAAGAACAGCAGCACGCAAGCTGCCACCACCGCGAAGATGATCAGGTCTACGTGCCTCACGGTGGCTCCGCCCACCTCGAAGCTGCCCTGGGGCAGCAAGTCGAGTCTGCCTCGCTCCGTGGGGCCGTAGAAGATCAGCAAAAGGGCGCGGATGATCGTGGCGATGCCCAGGGTTATGAGCACAATGGCGAAAAAGCCCTGGCCCACCATTCGTCGCATGATCCCGTAGTGGACCAGCAAGCCGAAGACCAGCATGACCAGCAGCAGCACGAATACGCCCAGGAAGAAATTGAGGTTCTCGGAAATCAAGAACGTCAGGGCGAAGTAGGCCCCGAGCATGAGGAATTCTCCGTGGGCCAGGTTCAACACGTCGGTGCTCTTGTAGACCAGCACGAAGCCGAGAGCCACCACGGCATAGATGGCTCCCAGTGCCAATCCGCCGATCAACAGTTGCAGGTTGACGCTTGGGTCGGCTGTGAAGTTGCCAAAGGCTAGAAGCATGGCCCCCCTAGATTTGACCGGGCTTTGCCCGTCAACGAAGGGCGACGGTAGTTTTCGCTGGCTGGTATCGGCAAACCAGGCTGGGACAGCAGAAGTTCGCGAACGGAGAGGAAACGGCATGACTGGCGCATCTGAGG
Organism: Acidimicrobiia bacterium; assembly: GCA_022827405.1. Classification (GTDB taxonomy): domain Bacteria; phylum Actinomycetota; class Acidimicrobiia; order Acidimicrobiales; family Bin134; genus Poriferisocius. The sequence continues at coordinate 3,331 of JAJDTA010000038.1, read as the reverse complement.
GCTTGGCCGAGCGAATCGCTCAGTTGGAGGCTCGGGAGGAAATCCGGGAGCTCGTGGCCCGTTACGGCATGGCGGTAGACGACCGAGACGTGGAGGGGCTCGCCGATATGTTCACCAGCGATGCGAAGTTCGGCCAGGCCGACGGCACGGTGGCCAATCAGGGGCGCGAGGCGGTGATCGAGTTCTACACCGAGCGCATGGCGGCGTTCGGGGCTACCTACCACTACCCCCACAGCCACGTCATCGAACTCGATCCCGACCGCCCCGGTCGGGCCACCGGCATGGTCAACGCCCACGCCGAGTTGGCCCTCGACGGGCGCACTCTGGTGACTGCGCTTCGGTACTTCGACGAATATCGGGTGGAGGACGGCCGCTGGCGCTTCGTGGAGCGGAAGGTGGCCATGATCTATTACATGGACATGGCTGCGCTGGTCGACGGCGGCCTTTCCGAGTCGGACCGCAAGCGCTATTTCGGCACGGTCGGTCCCTCGGAGCTCCCCGAGAGCCTCGACACCTGGAAGAAGTTCTTCGCCGCAGTCGGCTAAGACGGGGGTCTGTTCAAGCCACCGACATGCCGCCGTCGATGACAATGGCGGTGCCAGTAGTCCAAGACGACTCGTCGGAGGCCAGGTGCAGGGCCAGTTGGGCGATGTCGGCGGTGGTGCCGAGACGGCCGATGGGGTGGCGCACCACGGCGGCCTCAATCATCTCATCCACGGTGGCGTCGGCGGCTACTGCCGCGGTGGCCGAGAATCCGCCCCGCTTCTCGTAGGTAGCCCGCACCAGGGGGGTGGGCACTGTCCCCGGGCAGATGGCGTTGACCCGGATCTTGTCAGGGCCGTAGTCCACCGCCATCTGCCGGGTGAGGCCGATCACCCCGGCCTTGGCCGCGGAATAGGCGGCGATGCCCGGCACGCCGATCACCCCGCCGACGCTGGCCTGGAGCACCAGCGAGCCTCCGCCGGCCTCGACGAGATGGGGGATGGCGTATTTGACCGACAGCCACTTCCCGGTGAGGTTCACCCCGATCACCCGGTTCCACTCCTCCAAGCTGAGATCGCCGGCTCGGCCCGGCCCGTCAACCCCGGCGTTGGAGTAGACCGCGTCAAGGCCGCCGAAGGTGGCCACGGCTTGGCTGGTCATGGCTTGGCAGTCGTCGGGCTGGGTCACGTCCACCGGCATGCTGATGGCCTGATTACCGATCTCGCCCGCAGTGGCGGCCGCGGCGTCGCCGTTGATGTCGGCGCACATCACCTGGGCCCCCTCGGCGGCGAACAGCTGGGCCGCGGCCTTGCCGATCCCCGAGCCCGCCCCGGTCACGATGGTCCTCTTGCCTGCCAGTCTTCCTGTCACGGCGGCGAACCCTACTAGTTTCGCACCATGGCTCAGGAGTTGGTACTCGACACGGGGGACGTGCAAGAGGAGTTCTTCGACCGGGGTTGGACCGACGGGCTGCCGGTGGTGCCCCCCACGCCGGAGCGGGTTGAGGCGATGCTCGACTACGCCGGGTTGGTCCCGGGCGACATCGTGGGCCGCGTGCCGGAGCGGTCTAGGGAGGTAACCGCGGAGAAGGCGGCCGTCAATGCGGTGATGGCTGGCTGCCGACCCGAGTACTTCCCGGTGGTGCTGGCCGGCTTGTCGGCCATGTTCGACCCCCGATTCGGGTGCCACACCGTGGTGACCAGCACCGGCGGGGCCGCGCTGTGCGCGGTGGTGAGCGGCCCGCTGGTGGCAGAGCTGGGGTTCAACACGGCCCGCAATGCGCTCGGGCCGGGCTACCGGGCCAACGCCACCGTGGGCCGGGCTCTGCGGTTGGTGGCCATGAACGTGCTGGGCGCTCGGTCGGACACCCTCGACGGATCGTCGCTGGGCCATCCCGGTAAATACACCATGCTGGTGGCCGAGGAGCCCCCGCCCGAGGGTTGGCCGCCACTGCGGGTGGAGCTGGGCTTTGGCGAGGCTGACACCACGGTGACCATGTTCCCCTCCGAGGGTCCCCACCAGGTGGCCAACCACCTCAACGGCGACCCCGAGGGGATCCTGTTGACCTTTGCCGCCGCCATGACCAACCCGGCCACCTACGCCGTGGCAAAAAAGCATCAGGTGCTGCTGGTGATCGGCCACGAGCACCGCCAGATCCTGGCCGAAGCCGGATGGACCAAGCAGATGGTGCGAGAGTTCTTGGCCGAGCACAGCCGGGTGACTCCCGAGCACTTGAACGCGGGCGGCGTCTTGCAGGAATTCACCGCGCAAAACGACATGACCCCCGACCCTGACGGCAAGCTCAACACGGTGCGGGGGCCCGACGACATCTTCCTGGTCACCGCGGGCAGCGCGGGGGCCGGCTGGTCGGCCTACATCCCCAACTGGGCTCCGGTTGTGCACTCGGTGGCCGTCACCCGGAAGGTGGCTGCTCCCGGTGATGGACTACCCTTGGCGTGAAGGAGGTCGCATGTCGTCGGTAACTGTTTTGTCTCCGGTGTACGAGGAAGCCCAAATCGATGAGGTGGCGATGGCCCCCCGGCGCACCCCCAGCGAGCCGGTGGTGATTGGGGTGATCGACAACGCCAAGAACAACGCCAAGGAACTGCTCACCTATGTGGCCGAGGGCCTGTGCGACCGCCTCCCGGTGGCCGACATCGTGGTCCATTCCAAGTCGGCGGCGGGCAAGCCCATCGACGCCGACGACGCCGAGATGCTGGCCGCCCGCGCCCACCTCATCATCTCCGGCCTGGGCGATTGAGGGGCCTGCACCGCGTGCAGTCTGCACGACGCCGTTCATATGGAGTCCCGAGGAATCCCCTCGATGCTTCTGATCACCGAGCCGTTTGAGCCGGTGGTCGAATCCTTCGCCCCCACCGTGGGCATGGCCACCTACCCCGCGGTCACCGTGCCCCACCCCGTCTCCACCCTCGACGACGAATCCCTCCAAAAGCTGGCTACCACCATCATCGACGAAGCCGTCGCCCGCCTCACCGCTTGAAATCTTCTGATCTGGCCAAGGAGTATCCGCTAGCTATGTCATAGCTGGTGGGTACGATACAAAAATGGAATTACACGCTGGTGTCGCACGGGGGTGAGAGTGGCTAGTCTGAAGAGTTCAGCGGTGCCATCGTCTCGCTCGCAGGACCTACTTCGTGGCGGTTCCGCGCTGATAGACCTAGGGCTGGTTTCCTGTCGGGCAGCTTCGGCCATGCACAAGCTGGAACACGATTGTCCACTTGACGAGATCGACACTCAGTCACTCTCCAAAATTCGGGATTTGCTTCAAGCCTCCGCGGAATCTGTGGAGTTCTTCGCTTCGGGAGGTCAATCAGGGAACCTTCCCGCC
>JAJDTA010000139.1 GCA_022827405.1 Acidimicrobiia bacterium | reverse complement strand
CCGGCCACGCTGGCCGCCCCGCCCACGTAGAGCTGCTCCTCGGCATCGCTCAGATCGGCCAGCGAGTCCAGCACCCGGGCCGCCAAAGGAGACAGGGCATAAGCCAGCCCGCGATCTCGCAGGGCACTGGCCGGGCTTCCCGCCAAATGGTCGGTGAGCTGGGTGGACGCCCGCGCCATATCCACTGAGTCGGCGGGCCGGTCCACCTCGATGGTGCGCTTGTCCACCGACCCGTTCTCGTACACCACCAGGGCCATCACCAGCCGCTCCGACAGGTCCACCAAGCTCACCGACCGGATGGTGGCGGTGGAATGCTGGGGGGCCACCACCAAGGCGGCATAGGCGGTGAGGTCGGCTAAAAGGGCGCTGGTGTCGGCCAGCATCTGCTCGAGTTCGCTATGGGTCGTGTCGAAGAAGGCTCGCACCTGCTGGCGCTCGGTGCGGCCCAACGTGCCGGACACGTCGGTGAGGGTGTCCACGAAATGGCGGTAGCCCTTCTCGGTGGGAATGCGGCCTGCACTGGTGTGGGGCTGGCTCAGGTATCCGGCATGCTCCAAGGCCAGCATCTCGTTGCGGACCGTGGCCGGGGACACGCCCAAGTCGGAGATCTCAGAGACATGGGTGGAGCCCACGGGCTGGGTGGTGGAGATGTAGCCCTCCACCACGGCCCTCAGCACCGCGGCCTTGCGGGCCGAGAGCGTCTCGCCTTGGCGTCCCATAAGGCTTGAATACTACCGGCCTGGCCCGATGGGCCACCCAGCAGACGCCGACCGGATCGTCTCAGTCGTCGAGCCGGAGGGCGGAGATGAACGCTTCCTGGGGCACGTCCACCCGGCCGATGGACTTCATCTTCTTCTTGCCCGCCTTCTGGTTCTCCAGCAGCTTGCGCTTGCGGGTCACATCGCCGCCGTACAGCTTGGCGGTGACATCTTTGCGGAAGGCCTTCACCGTCTCCCGGGCGATGATCTTGCCGCCGATGGCCGCCTGGATGGGCACGTCGAACTGCTGGCGGGGGATCAGCTCCTTGAGCTTGGTGGTCATGCGCCTTCCGTAGGAGTAGGCCGAATCCCGGTGGACGATGGAGCTGAAGGCGTCCACCGGCTCGTGCTGGAGCAAGATGTCCACCTTGGTGAGGTCAGCGGCGGTATAGCCGTCGGGCTCGTAGTCGAGGCTGGCATAGCCCTGGGTGCGGCTCTTGAGCTGGTCGAAGAAGTCCACCACCACCTCGGCCAGCGGCAGCCGGTAAGCCAGCTCCACCCGCTCGGGCGACAGGTACTCCAGCTTCTTCATCTCGCCCCGGCGGGCCTGGCACAGCTCCATGAGGGTGCCGGTGTGGTCGGCGGGAGCGATGATGGTGGCAGCCAGCATGGGCTCTTGGATGCCCCGGATCTCGGCCGCCGGGGGCATGGCCGAGGGGTTGTCCACCTCCACCTCATCGCCGTTGTCCAGCTCCACCCGGTAGGCCACCGAGGGAGCGGTGGCGATCAGGCTGAGGCCGAACTCCCGCTCGAGGCGCTCCCGCACGATCTCCATGTGCAAGAGACCGAGAAAGCCGCAGCGGAAGCCGAATCCCAACGCGCCCGACGACTCCGGCTGATAGTTGAAGCTGGAGTCGCTCACCCGCAGCCGCTCCAGGGAGTCGCGCAGAGCGGCGAACTCGTCGCCGTCGATGGGATACAGGCCGCAGAACACCATCGACTTGGGCTCCTGGTAGCCAGCCAATGGCTTGGCCGCGCCGTCGCGGGCGGTGGTGACGGTCTCGCCTGAGCGGGCCTCGGCCACGTTCTTCATCCCCGCGATGAGGTAACCCACCTCTCCCGGCCCCAACTCGTCGATCGGTGTGGGCTGGGGGCTCCATACCCCGATCTCGTCGGCCTCCCGGTCGGTGCGGGCTTGCATGAACCGGATCTTGGCCCCCGAACGAAGCCGCCCGTTCATCACCCGCACCGAGCTGACCACCCCCCGGTACTGGTCGAAATGGGAGTCAAAGATCAGGGCCTGGAGCGAGGCGTCGGGATCACCCAAGGGGGGCGGGGTGCGGGCCACCACCGCGTCGAGCAACTCGGCCACGCCCTCGCCGGTCTTGGCGCTGATGTGCAGTACGTCTTCGGCGGCAATGCCCAACACCTGCTCGATCTCGGCGGCCCGGCGCTCGGGCTCGGCTGCGGGCAGGTCGATCTTGTTGAGAGCAGCCACCACTTCGAGCTCGTTCTCAATGGCCAGATAGCAGTTGGCCAGCGTCTGGGCCTCGATGCCCTGGGCCGCGTCCACCAGCAGGATCACCGACTCGCAGGCCGCCAGGGATCGGCTCACCTCATAGCCGAAGTCCACATGGCCGGGGGTGTCTATGAGGTTGATCACATGGCCGTCGTGGTCGAGGCGGACGCTCTGGAGCTTGATGGTGATGCCCCGCTCCCGCTCCAGGTCCATGGAGTCGAGGTATTGGGCGCGCATCTCCCGGGGGTCGACCGCCCCGCAAATCTCCAGCATGCGATCGGCCAGCGTGGACTTGCCGTGGTCGATGTGGGCGATGATCGAGGTGTTGCGGATTCGAGCGAGGTTTAGGGACACGACAACCAGAAACGCTACCGCCCCTTGGTTCCCATGTGGTTACTGGGACGAAGCGGGCGGTAGTGTTGTCTTTCTGTGGCAAACATCAAGAGCCAGATAAAGCGCAATCGCCAGAACGAGAAGCGCCGTCAGCGCAACCGGGCCGTGCGCTCGGAGATCATCACCCGTACTCGGACCGCGGAGGCTGCCGCCGAGCAGGGCGACGCCGCCGAGACCGCCGAGGCCGCCCGCATGGCCATCAAGCGCATCGACAAAGCGGCCAGCAAAGGCGTGCTGCACCCCAACACTGCGGCTCGCAAAAAGTCCCGCTTGATGAAGCGCCTGGCTCGGCTACAGGCCGGGTAGTAGCAACCTAACCCCCGTCCCTAGCGGTTGAGCTGGGTCAGGCGGGCGACCAGCACTTCCAACACCGCCTCCGGAGGATTCGCGGTGGCCCCCCGGAGATCCAAGTCGGCTTGGGCCAGCAGCTCGATCGACCGGGCGACTCTCTTGGACCCCAGCTTGCGGGATTGGCGCAGCGCTTTGCGGGCCGGGAAGGTGGAGCCCTTGATGCCCAGCAGCTCGGCCGCCTCCTTCTCGTCGGCCGCCCCGGTGCCGTCAAGTCGCAGCAGCCGGGCGTGGTGGTTGTGCAGCGAGGCCAACACCTGCATCTCGTTGCGGCCCCCGGCATGGAGCATCCGGTGCAGCTTCTCCAGGGCATCGGCGATGTTGCCCGACTCCACCGCGTCGGTCAGCTCCCAGGGGGGCACCGAACCCGCTTCCCCCACGAAAGGGACCACATCGTCGGCCTCCAAGGCCCGATCCGGTCCATAGGTAGATGCCAGAGTGGCCAGCACTGCGGGCAGGCGGCTCAAGTCCTCCCCCAAGTGATCGGCCAGCAGCCGCTTGGCTCCGGCCCGCAGCCGCAGTCCTGCCGCGGCGATCTGCTCGTCCATCCATCGGGAAGCGCCGTCACGGCCCCGGGGAACCCCGGCGCCGATCACCTCCCCGCCCGCCGCGGCCACCGCCTCTGACAAGCGCTTGGGCACCGCTCCCAGCTTCTGGAGCGCCGGTCCCTTCTCCCACACCAGCACCAGATCGGTGGTGTCCAGCGGATTCTCCAGGTAGCCCAGCAGGGGGGCAAGGGAGTCCACGGCGGAGAACCGGCCCAGCTCCCGGCCCACCACCACCCGCCGGTCGGTGAGAAACGGAGGTGTCTGGGCCGCGTCCACCAGCGGGGCGATGTGGTAGTCCTCGTCTTCCAGATAGGCGGCCTCGGTCAGCTCGGCCACCATCAAAGACCGGTCGCCGTCGCCCACCAACTGGGCCACCCGGTCGCGCACCGCGCCCGACAGCAATACGTCGTCGCCCCCGTGCAACAGGACCACGGTGGCGCTCACCGGAAATCCCATCGACCAGTGGAGAACACGCTCACCGGGATTCCTCCCGACTAGTTGAGACCACGCTCATGGATTCTCCCTTTGGTGTTGAAGAATCGCGCTCATGAAGTCGGCCACCCGACGGGTGCCGGCCACATCATGGGCCCGCAGAACTCGACAGCCCAGTCCGATTCCCAAGGCGTGGGCGGCCAGAGTGGCCTCACGCCGGTCCCCCACCTCGGTACCGGTCAGCGCCCCCAAGAAACCCTTGTTGGACACCGATAGGAAAATGGGATAGCCCAATTCGGCCAGCTCGTCGGCCCGGCGCAACAGCTCGGACGACATTTCGGGGGTCTTGCCCAGGTCGTGTCCCGCGTCGAGCATGACCCGCTGAGGGGGAATTCCCGCGTCCACCGCCCACCGGGCCCGCTCCGACAAGAATCGGCTCACCTCGCCCATCAGGTCGTCGTATTCCGGTTCGGGATCGGCCACCCGGGGAGCGAGACGTACATGGCAGGCCACCACCGATGCGCCCGCCTCTGCCGCCTCGAACAGGAAGTGGGGATCTGCGAAACCGCTGATGTCGTTGCCCACCACCGCCCCGGCGGCGTAGCTCTCCCGGGCCACCGAGGCCCGCCAAGTGTCCACCGAAAGGGGCAGGTCGAAACGCTTTTTCAGGGCCTCGATGGCCGGCACCACCCGGTCCATCTCCTCAGCCTCGGTCACCTCCGGTCCAGGTCCGGCCTTCACCCCGCCAACGTCCAAGAAATCGGCCCCCTCGGCTACCAGCTTCTCCGCTTTGGCCAAGAAGGCGTCGAAATCCCAGTACTGGCCGGCGTCGTAGAACGAGTCGGGCGTGCGGTTCAAGATGCCCATCACCAGGGCCCGGGTGGTCACGTCAAAGCGATGGGGCCCGAGCTCCACGATCACGACGGCGACGCTACACCGCGCCGGTGACGATTTGGGATGCCGACGAAGTGACCGTCACCATCAGCCGGGGATCGTGGGACGCCACGGCCACTTCGAGGCTGCCGACCAATATGCGCTGGCCGGCGCGCACAGTGGTGGCGCCGCCGATTCGGTGGCCGGGTGGAGCGACGACAGCTCCCACCCACATTCGCTCTTGCAACGCATTGACTTGGTCGCGTTGGGCTCTTGTGCCTCGGTCGGCCACGGCCAGGTCGATGGCTCCGACACCGGCGCGGCGGAGATCCTCCAGGAGCCTCTCAATGGAGCGATTGGACCCGAGCGCCACCACCGTCGTGTTGTGCTCCCGCCACACTTCGACCCCGGAGTCGAGCACGGCGTGGAACGGTGGGGCCGAGACCCGCAGGGCCAACGCCGGCAAGAGCAGGGCCGCGGCCAGCGAGGCCGCGGCCACCGCCCGCAACAATCGCCGCCGGGCCAACCACCAGCCCCCCACGCCGACGACCACGGCCAGCAAGTGCGGAGTTTGAAGCTCGCCGAGTCGAGCTGATGCCGCCCAGCCGGCTACCGCCTGGATCCAGCCGATTCCCACATTGGTGGGCCAGTGGATGACATAGGCCAGTGGGCCGCCGAAGAGCCCAGCCACCGTCCCGGCCGACAGGCTCCACATCATGATCGGCCCGGCCACCGGCGCGGCCAACAGGTTGGCGGGCAGAGAGGCCACCGGCACCCCGCCAAAGGTGGCGATCAACAGCGGCGACACAGCCAACTGGGCCGAGATGGTCACAGCCAGCGCTTCGGCCAACAACCGAGGGCCGGGCAGGCGCTCGGCCAGGCGGGGCGCCCACAAGATGATGCCCGCGGAGGCCGCCACCGACAGCCGGAAGGCCACCGAGTGGACCAACAGCGGATCGACCAGCACCAATAGCGCCACGGCCAGGGCCAGCACCCGGCGACTGGACGCGTCGCGTCCCAACAGCGTGGCGGTGGCCGCGATGGCCGCCATCACGGTAGCCCGTAACACCGAGGGCTCGAACCGGGTAACCAGCGCAAAGAAGCCGATGACTCCCAGCGTGAGCACCCAGCGGCCCCGGTAGTCGAATCGCTCGATCAGGGGTCGGGCCAAGATGAGCACGAAGGCCACGTTCTGGCCCGACACGGCCAGCAGATGGGTTAGGCCCGCGGCTCGGAAGTCGTCGGACACCACCGGCGATTGATAGCGATCGTCGCCGTACGACAGCCCGGTGAACAGCGAGTGGCGGTCGTCGTCCAGCGACTCTGCTCCTCCGGCGATGGTACGGCGCAGCCAGTTGGCCAATCGGTAGGGCGGTGACCCGTTCTGGTGGCCGTGGATGCGGTCGATGCTCAGCCGGTTGGCGATGTGACGGGCCGCTTGGTAGTCGGGAAGGGGTTGGATCGGGCGGACACTTCCGGTGATCGTGATGCGGTCACCGGCCAGCCGTTCGCTCAGGTCGCGGGCGGCTCGACCGTAGGCCCACGCCTCGTAGCGCCGTCCGTTCGACCGCACATCAACCCGCATCCCTTGGCCCACCGGAACCGGATCGGATACCAAGGTGGCCTCGCCGCGGTAGGCCGCAGGCTCCACCGGGTCGAGGCCGGCCCAGGCCCGGGCCCCCAGCGAAGAACTGAGCAGCATGACCACAGCCATCAGCAACCACGGCTTGCGAACGGCCAGGGCCACCACGCCGAGGGCGATCGCCGGAATCAGCGGAACAGGCGCCGACCACCAAGCGCCAACCATGGCAGCCACGGCGAGGGCCACTGCGTGCCGGTCGCTCATTGCCCTCGGCCGTTCATTGCCGTCGGGTGCTCATCGCCGTCGGGCACTCACACGGCTACGAGCTCGCGGATCAACTCAAGCTTGCTGGGGCCAATGCCCGACACCGCCAGCAATCCGTCAACCGAGGCGAACCCGCCGTTGCGCTGGCGGTGCTCGATGATGGCGGTGGCAATGGCCGGCCCTACCCCCGGCAGAGACTCCAACTGCTCAGCGCTGGCGGTGTTGAGATTGAGAGGTCCAGATGCGGCAGTAGCGGTGCCGCCGCCAGTCGACCCGCTTCCACCGACTGGAGCGGGCACGGTGGTCTGGCCCAAACGAGGGAAGTACATCCACTGCCCGTCGAACAGCACCGCAGCAAGGTTGACCCGGTCATGGTCGGCATCGGGGGTCAGCCCCCCGGCTGCGGTGACCAAGTCGTGGACTCGGGCTTCGCCCCGAAAGAGGTACACCCCCGGCGTGCGAACCGCACCGGCAGCGTGAACCAGGATGGGGGTCGGCTCGGCCGTGGGAGTCGAAGGGGCCGGCAGCGGCGTGGCCATGGGAATGACTGCCTCTGGTCGGGGAGCGCCATTGGCACCGACCATCATGTAGGCGGCCACTGCAACGGCAATCACCAGTCCGGCCCCCGCCATCAGCAGCCGGGGGCCGGTGATCAAATGGCGGTAGTCGTCCCACATCTCCCGAACCCGCTCCACCGGGGTCAACCGAGGAGGAGGAAGCGATGGGTGCTCCATGGTTGTTTCCGGGCGCGGCGCGCCATATAAGCGGGAGGGGAAGGACCTCTACGGTATCAGAACTGGATGAGGATTACTGAAGATCAGTAGAGCTGGGTGGTGAGGCGGCGGCGATAGACGGAGGTGCGGGGATCGTCGGTGCCCATGATCTCCAAGAGGTCGACGAACTCCTGGCGGGCAACGGGGTCAGCCTTCACCTGGCCGAGCAGATCCTCCAGCCGGGCTTCGACATCACCGTTGCCAGCCCCGCCGCCGGTGCGGGCCAATGCGGCCACCCGGCGGACCTCGGCGGTCTCGGGAATCCGCTCCAGCAGCTCGAGGGCCTCCTCGCCCCGGCCATCGGCCACCAGCAATTCGGCCAGCCCCACCACGGCGCCCTCGTGGTCGGCGTCGAGCTCCAAAGCCCGCCGAAGGGAGGCCTCGTCGCCGGCGGCCACCAGTGCCTCCACTTCGCTCTCCTGCTCGGTGGGAAGCAGACGCTGCACGAACTCGGCCACCGCGGCCTCGCCCTGGGCGCCGATGAACCCGTCCACCACCTTGCCGTCGCGCATGGCGTACACCGCGGGAATGCTCTGCACCTGAAATGCCTGGGAGGTCTGGGGGTTGTCGTCCACGTTGACTTTGGCCAGCTCCACCGCCCCGCCGGTGGCCGCCACTGCCTGCTCCAGAATCGGCCCGAGCGTTTTGCACGGTCCGCACCACGGCGCCCACAAGTCCACCACCACCGCCACGGTGTGGGAGCGCTCGACCACCTCAGTGGTAAACGTCGCATCGGTCACATCAGCCATCGGCTACCTCTCATCGAACCAGATTGAACGCTAGCGTGACCTCTCGCATGGACCACATCCGAGGAATTCAGCACGACGCGGTCAGCGCGTGGTTCGAGGCCCACGTGCCCGACGTGGTCCTGCCGCTGGCCTTCGAGCTGATTGCCGGCGGACACTCCAACCTCACGTTCAAGGCCACTGGCGCCGACGGCCAGTCCTACGTCCTTCGCCGGCCACCGCTGTATCAGGTGCTGGCCACCGCCCACGACATGGGCCGAGAGCACAAGATCATCGCCGCCTTGGCCGACACCGACGTGCCGGTGCCCCAAGCCTTCGGGTTGTGCGAAGACGAGCAGGTAAACGAGCGCCCGTTCTATGTAATGGACTTTGTCGACGGCGAGGTGGTGCGAAACCGCAAACATGCGGCTGCGCTGGCCCCGGAAGTGCGCTGGGCTGCCTCCCAGTCGATTGCCGAGACCCTGGCCCACATCCACGCGGTGGACGTGGACGAGGTGGGGCTGGGGGATCTTGGGCGCAAGGAGGACTACATCGCCCGCCAACTACGGCGCTGGCTGCGCCAGTTCGAGGAGTCCAAGACCCAGGATCGACCCCAGATCCAAGAAGTTCACGACCATCTTGTGGCCCGCATCCCCGAACAGGGCCAAGCCGGCATCGTCCACGGCGACTACCGCCTGGACAACTGCATATTGGGCGATCAAGGCCAAGTGCTGGCCGTGCTCGACTGGGAGCTGTGCACCCTGGGCGACCGCAACGCCGACGTAGCCCAGCTCCTGGTGTATTGGGCCGAGCCAAACGATTCTGAGTTCGCGTTGGACGATCCCCCCACTGGCGAGGCCGGATTTGCCAGCCGAGCCGAGATGCTTGACCTCTACCTGGAGGCTTCGGGGCGCGAAATCGACAACTTCGAGTACTACATGGCCTTTGGCTATTGGAAGCTGGCCTGCATCCTAGAAGGGGTGTACAGCCGGTATGTCGGCGGAGCGATGGGCGACAAGGCCCCACCCCAGGGGACCGCCAGCTTCGTTGCCCGGGTGGACGCGCTGGTTGAAATGGCCACAGCAGCCGCGGAGCAAGTGGCATGAGCAGCGAACTGGTCACCGTGCACCTGGAACCCGATCAACTGGACATTGCCGATCCCGTGCTGGTGATCGCTCTGGACGGTTGGGTGGATGCCGGTTTTGGCATGCGCACCGCCGCCGAGATCATGGTGAAAAACCACGATAAGCAGCCGGTGGCCAGCTTTGATGCCGATCTGCTCATCGACCACCGGGCCCGCCGTCCCGCCATGACAGTGCGAGACGGCCGGGTGGACGACATCAGCTGGCCGGCCATCCAACTCCAAGTGGTGAGCGACCTCGACCAGCGGGAGTTCTTGATCCTCCGCGGCCCCGAGCCCGACTTCCGCTGGCAGGCGTTCTGCACCGCGGTCGACGATCTGGTTCAACAATTGGGGGTGGCCCGGTCCGTGTCGATCGGCGCCTACCCCGCGGCGGTACCTCATACCCGCCCGGTGCGGTTGTCGGCCACCGGCACCTCCCCCGAGCTGATCGAGCGGTTCGGCGCCCCCCAGGGAACCCTGGAAGTTCCCGCCGGAATCAGCGCGGTGCTGGCCAAGCGATTCGAGGCGTCGGGGATGGAGACGGTATCGGTGTGGGCCCAGGTGCCCCACTACGCGGCCGGCTCGCCGTTCCCGGCCGGCACCGCTGCACTGTTCCAGGGACTGCGAGCCGCCGCCGACCTCCGGTTCGACCCGGCTCCGCTGATCGCCGAGGGGCTAGAGGTGTCGAGGCGGCTCGACGCCATGATCGCCCAAAACGCCAGCCACCAGCGCCTGCTTGGCCAGCTGGAAAGCGCCTACGACACCGCGGTGGGAGAAGAAGGCACCGCAATCCCCAGCGGTGACGAGTTGGCCGAAGAACTGGAGCGCTTCCTGCGCGACCAGGACGAGTCCAAATGACCATGACCACCACCACCCGAGAGGAAAGAGCATGAAGCTAGACGGAGGCCTCGTGACCAGAGCGGCCAGAAAGGGATCGGTTGGACCTCTAGGGGATGCCGCCGAAAACGCCCGCAACTTAGAGGCCGCCGGCTACGACGGGGTCTGGTCAGCCGAGCTCGACCACGACCCGTTCCTGCCGCTGGTGCTGGCCGCCGAGCACACGAGCCGCATACAGCTCGGCACCTCGATTGCGGTGTCATTCGCCCGCAACCCGATGATCTTGGCCAACTTGGGGTGGGATCTTCAGGCCTATTCCGGAGGGCGTTTCATTCTCGGCCTGGGCTCTCAGATAAAGCCCCACATCACCAAGCGATTCTCCATGCCCTGGTCTCACCCCGCCGCCCGCATGAAGGAGATGATCGACGCCGTCAAGGCCATATGGGATTGCTGGGACACCGGGGAGAAGCTGAGCTTTCGCGGCGAGTTCTACCAGCACACCCTCATGACGCCGATGTTCAGCCCCGGCGCCAACCCCTTCGGCCCTCCCCCCATCCACCTGGCCGCGGTGGGCGACCTCATGACCGAGGCGGCCGGAGCGGCGGCCGACGGCTGGATCAGCCACGGGTTCACCACTCCCAGCTACATGCGGGAGGTGTCGCTACCCGCCCTTGAGCGCGGAGCGGCCAAAGCAGGCCGCGATCCCATGGACATCGAGGTGTCGATGCCCGTGTTCATCGTCACCGGCGAAACCGAGGAGGAGATGGCATCGGCGGCCCAGGCGGCCCGCCAGCAACTGGCGTTCTACGGCTCGACACCCGCCTACCGGCCGGTGCTCGAACACCATGGCTGGGGCGATGCCCAAGACGAGCTGAACCGCATGTCCAAGCAGGGTCAGTGGGTGGAGATGGCCGAGGTGATCGACGACACCATGCTGGGGACCTTCGGCGTGGTGGCCGAGCCCCAGAACCTGGCAGGCGGCGTAGCGGCCAGCTACGGCGGGCTTATCGACCGCATGTCGTTTGGCCACGGTCTCCGGGCCGACGGAACTTGGGGTGAAGTGCGCGAGGCGCTGCGGGCCATTCCGGGCCGTTCACGTCAATAGAGCCGCCGCAATAGGGATCCCCGAATAGGGTTGCACCCGTGGAGACAAGCGATCCGTCCGACTTCCACGAGGGGTTGGCCCAGGCCGAAGAGGCGGCCATCAACCCCCACAAGGGGTGGGACCGGGGCCGGGCCGAGCCCCCGGAGGTGCGCGACGACGGATTCGGCGGGCGCATCTTGAACCTGTACCGCCGGAACCACACCGAGGCGGTGCTGCGCAACAGCGCGGTGTTCTCCACCCGGGTGGTGGCCGAGTCGATGACCCCGTTCATGGGGCCGCTGTTGCTGGGCATGGACGGCGATGAGCACACTGCCTACCGGGGGCTGGTGTCACAGGCCTTCCGGTCCTCGGCGCTGGCCCGCTGGGAATCCGAGCTGGTGGCCCCCATCGTCAACGAACTGCTGGACGGCATCGCCCCTCGGGGGCAGGCCGACTTGGTGACCGAACTGACCCAGCGCTTCCCCACCCGAGTGATAGCAGGGATCATGGGGGTGCCGCTGGATGACGCCGACCAGTTCCGGCTGTGGTCCGAGCAAGTGAGCGCCGGGCCTCTCTACCCCGAGGCCGGGCATGCGGCCTCACAAGCCATGCGGGACTATCTCCGCCCGGTGGTAGAAGACCGCAAACAAAACCCCCAAGACGACCTGATCAGCGACATCATCCACGCCGAGATCGACGGGCAGCGCCTCGACGACGAGCACATCTACGGCTTTTTGCTGCTGTTGATGCCCGCGGGGGCCGAGACCACATCCCGAGAGCTGGGCATCGCCTTGACGGCGTTGCTGACCGACGACGACTGGCTCAATCGCCTCAAGAACGACTGGTCGCTGCTCGATCAGGTGATCGAGGAGACCCTGCGGTGGGAGAGCTCCGCCCCGCTAGCCACCCGGGAGGCCACCGAGGACACCGAGGTGGATGGCTGTCCTATCCCGGCTGGCACCCGGCTGATGATGACCATGACGTCGGCCAACCGGGACGAGCGGGTGTATGCCGACGGCCACCGCTGGAATCCCGACAGAGAACAGCCGGTTCCCCACATGGCCTTCGGCTGGGGGCGGCACCTGTGCTTGGGCATGCACCTGGCCCGCCTGGAGATGCGGGTGGCGCTGCCAGCCATCATCGAGCGGCTCCCGGGCCTCCGCCTCGACCCCGACGCCGAACCGCCGCTCATCAGGGGAGTGGCGTTCCGCGGCCCCGAGGAGCTTCACGTGGTCTGGGATGTCTGAGCGGCATTGTTGGCAGGCCGCTAGACCACCACGTTGACCAGCTTGGGAGGGCGGGCGATGACCCTGCGGGGCTCGCCGCCGTCCAGGTAGCCCTGCACCCGCTCTGAGGCCAGCGCCAGCGCCTCGGCATCGGCCTCGGCGATATCGGCGGCCACCTCGATGCGGTCGCGCACCTTGCCGTTCACCTGCACCACCATGGTTACCGTGTCCAGCACCAGCTTGGACCCATCGGCGGTCGGCCATGCTTCCGTGTGGATGTTCCCGCCCCGGCGCATCTCCCACAGCTCGGCACAGATGTGGGGCACCATGGGGGCCATCACCAGCAACAGCGAGTCTACGGCGAAGGCCAGCGTGTCGTGGTGGGGGCCTTCGTCACGTTGCACGTAGCGGTACAACTCGTTGGTAAATTCCATGCATCCGGCCACCGCGGTGTTGTACGACCAACGGTCGAACTCCGCGGTGATGCGATCGATGAGCCGGTGAGCAGCCGCGTCGATGGCGTCGTCGGCGGTCGTGGTGGCGCCGGTGCGGGCCGGGTTGGCCCGCTCAGCAGTCCCGGCGGCCAGCCGCCACAACCGGCCTAGGAAGCGGGCGCAGCCCTCCAAGCCGAAGTCCTCCCAGTCGACATCCTCGGCTGGGGGCTTCACCTGCAATATGGCCAAGCGCAGCGTGTCGGCCCCGTGGGCGTCGATGAAGTCCTCGGGGGCCACCAGGTTGCCCTTCGACTTGGACATCTTCCCCCCGCCCATTCGCACCATGCCCTGGGTGAACAGCCGCTGGAATGGCTCTCGCAGCCCGGCGGGGGCCACCCCCAGATCAGACAGCGCCCGGGTGAAGAACCGGGCGTACATCAGGTGCAAGATGGCGTGCTCCACCCCGCCGATGTACTGGTCGACGGGCAGCCATCGCTCTAGCGCGTCGGTGCTGAACGGCATCTCGGAGTTGTCGGGGTCGGCAAAGCGCAGGAAGTACCAGGAGGAGTCCACGAAAGTGTCCATGGTGTCGGTCTCCCGCCGGGCCGGGCCGCTGCATTTCGGGCACTCGGTGTGCAGGAAGCCGGGGTGGTCCACCAGCGGCGAGCGGCCGGTGGGCATGAAGGCCACGTCGTCGGGCAGCCCCACCGGCAATTCCTCATAGGGCACCGGAACCGGCCCGCACGCCTCGCAGTACACGATGGGTATTGGACAGCCCCAATAGCGCTGGCGGGACAGCAGCCAGTCGCGCAGCCGGTAGTTGACCTTGCGCTCGCCGATGCCCTGGTCTTCCAGCCAGTCGATGGCCGCGGCCTTGGCCTCGTCCATCCACATTCCATTCAGCCACTCGCTGTTGATTGACGGCCCGTCGCCGGTATAGGCCTCACCGTCGAAGCCCTCGGAGGGTTCAACGGTGCGGATGATGGGCAGGCCGTAGGCGGTGGCGAAGTCCCAGTCTCGCTGGTCCTCGCCGGGCACGGCCATGATCGCCCCGGTGCCGTAAGTGGTGAGCACGTAGTCGGCCAAAAACAGCGGGATGGGCTGTCCGTTGAACGGGTTGATCACCCGGGTGCCGGTGTCCACCCCCCGCTTGTCGGCCGGGCCCTCTGCCGACAGGCGCTCGAATTCGCTGCGCTCGCTCACCGCGGCGATGAATGCCTCCACCTCGGTCCGGCGATCCTCGGTCACCAACTCGGGAACCCGGGGGTGCTCAGGCGACATCACCGCGAAGGTCATGCCAAAGCTGGTGTCGGGCCGGGTGGTGAACACCGGGATCCCCTCGACGTCGTCGCGGGGATTGCCGGCCTCATCGGCGATGGGCAAAACGAAGTCGGCCCCCTCGGAGCGGCCGATCCAGTTGCGCTGCATGGTCTTGACCCGGTTGGGCCAGTCCAGGCCTTCGAGGCCCTCCAGCAGCTCCTCGGCATAGGCGGTGATGCGGTAGAACCACTGCTCCAGTTCCCGCTGCTGGGCCAAATTGCTACAGCGTTCGCAGGTGCCGTCGCCCAGCACCTGCTCATTGGCCAGCACCGTCTGGCAGCCGGGGCACCAGTTCACCGGAGCCGTGGCCCGGTATACCAGGCCCGCCTCGTAGAATTTCAGGAAGATCCACTGGGTGAAGCGGATGTAGTCGGGGTCGTGGCTGCTGAGCGTCCGGCGCCAGTCGTACACCGCGCCGATGCGGCGCAGCGACGACGACAGCCGCTCAATGTTGGCCTCGGTGTGCTCTCGGGGGTGGGTACCGGTCTTTATGGCCGCGTTCTCGGCCGGCAGGCCGAAGCTGTCGAAGCCGATGGGCGACAGCACGCCGTCGCCCTGCATGGTGCGGTAGCGCACCAGCAAGTCGCCGAAGGTGTAGTTGCGGACGTGGCCGATGTGGGCCGGGCCGCTGGGATACGGGTACATGCTCAGCACGTAGTACGGCGGCCGGGGGTCGTCGTTGTCGATGTCGTAGGTGGCGTCGTCAACCCAGCGCTGCTGCCATTTGGGCTCGATAGCCGCCGGGTTGTAGCCGTCCATCGCCGCTAAATCTACCGAGCTTCCGCACAAGGCCAATAACCGTTATCCCATGTGGGTCGGCCCATTGACGGCTGGTAAAGTTCCCTCTTCGCGGGGCTGTAGCTCAGTTGGCTAGAGCGCTTGCATGGCATGCAAGAGGTCGTGGGTTCGAGTCCCATCAGCTCCACCGCTTGTTCGGACGCCTGCCCCGTTTTTGTGCGCTGAAGCAGTCAATTTCATAAGTAGCATCGCGTTATTTCAGTATATTTGTAACTCTTTTTTTCAATTCCCTTAATTTTACTGACAGTTTGTAATAAGACTTCTGATTAGGGATAGACAGCTCAAGTCCTTCTCCCAGGACAGGTGTTGTTTAGGTTCCCTACTCCTTCTCGGAGGTCCCCATGTCGTTCTCGCTGATCCGCAAGTTCGTCGCGCCCGCTCTCGCCCTCATCGTGCTCACTGCCGGTCTGGCATTCGCCTCGGCCAGCGCCGGCGCCCAGGAGGGCGGGGCCGAACTGCGGATCTCAGCCCGGCGGCTAGATGACGGTCGGCTGGAATTCGCCCTTAGGCAGCGAGAAGACGGCACCTGGAGCGAGCGCCTGAGTCCCGACCAGCGCCACTTGCCCGCTGATGCCGCTACCGGACAGTGGCTGGACAGTTCCGCGCTGACCATCGACTCGATCGGCTCGGTGCGAATCTCAGCTCGCCTGGGCGCAGACGGGCGGGTGGAGTTCGCCCTCCAGCAGCAGCTGGCCGACAGCTCTTGGGGCGAGCGCCTCCTGCCTCAACAGCGCTTCTTTCCCGCAGACACTGCGGCGGGCATTTGGCTGACCACCTCTCCGCTCACCGTCAACGCGCCCGAGCCGGAGGCCGACAACCAAGCCGAAGTATCAGGCGAAGAAACCACGTGCCTCGCGGCCGAAGGCGACTACGCATGGGCGGTCCTTGGCCCCGATGAGTCGTCATTCGAACACCGTGCGCTAAACGGCGGGGGCAACAACCTGGCCAATCCATCTTGGGGCATGGCGGGCACAGCCCTCTTGAGATTGGCGCCAGGGTCCTATGAGGACGGCATTTCCACGCCGCCGACTTCGCGCCCCAACGCCCGCGCCATCAGCAACTTGGTATTTCCCCAGGATGGCCTGGTGCCCAACTCCTCGGGGGCCAGCGACATCACTTGG
>JAJDTA010000012.1 GCA_022827405.1 Acidimicrobiia bacterium | reverse complement strand
ATCGTTCGGTGGGAGTGAGATCGAACCCGTCGAGTACGTCTTCGACTGTCTCGAAATCAGCGGAACGTTTCGAGTCGGCAATCGTCATTGGACACCTCCAGCAACTTTTAGTTTATCTAGAAATAAACCAGAGGCAAGTGGTTATGCAACAGCAGTAGGTGTCCCACTTGAGGCGGATGGCCGGGACTAGCGCCTGGTGATGTGGGGGGGGAGGTCGCTGTTGGGGTGGTTGAGGGGGAGGGGCGGGTACTCGAAGCCGTCGACGGGGGTTAGGGCGGAGACGCGGTCGAGAAGGGTTTCGATGGCGGTGACTCCTTCGAGGCGGGCGAGGCTGGCGCCGGGGCAGACGTGGGCGCCGGCGCCGAAGGCCACGTGGTTTAAGGGGTCGGGGCGGTCGAGGCGGAAGTCTTCGGGGTCTTCGTATTGGGCCGCGTCGCGGTTGGCTGAGGCCAAGCCCACCTCCACCCAGTCGCCCTGTTGCATGTCGACCCCGCCCAGGGAGGTGTCCTTCAGGCATCGCCGGGCCACCCGGGGGGCGGGGGAGTCGTGGCGGAGCGACTCCTCCACGAACACCGGGATCAGCTCTCGGTCGGCCTCTAGGGCGGCCCAGGTGTCGGGCTCGACGATGAGTCGGTGCATGGAGTGGGCCAGCAGACCCCGGGTGGTGTGTACCCCGCCCAGAACCATGGTCTGAAGCTGATGGGCGATCACCGTGTCGCTGAGGGATTCGCCCTCGATCTCGGCGTCCAAGAACACCTTGTAGGTGTGCGAACTGGGCTCGTCGGCCAAGCGCTGTTGGGCCACCAAGTCCTTCAGATAGCCAGTGATGGGCGGGCCGTCGGGGGCGTACTGCGGGCACACAGCCCGGAACATGACCGAGCCGTCCGATGACCACACCTTCAGCTTGTCGGCGCCGCCCTCGGGCAGGCCGATGATGTGGGCGATTACCTCGCAGGGGATGGGCACGGCGTAGTCGGCGTGCAGGTCCGAGACTTCGTCGTCCACTAGCGCGTCCAGCAGCTCCTCGCAGGTCTCTCGCACGAACGGCTGGATCCTCATGGTGCGGTGGGGTCCCAGTGCCGAGTTATAAAGCCGGCGGATCTGCCCATGGACCGGCTCGTCGATCTCGGGGAGAAACAACTGCTCCTCGGGTACTTCCTCCACGCCACCGAGCCCGGTGCCCGGCGTCATGTCGGAGCCGTAGGTGTCCACCGCATACAGAAGCTCGTCGGCCTCTTGGCGGCGGGTCAGGTAGTAGCCCAACGGGGTCTTGGCCACCGGTCCCTGCTGGCGGAGCTCAGCCAACAGGTCGAAGGGCAGGCCGGTCACGAAGTAGTCGGGGTTGTGGGGGTCGAAAGCGGGCATGGTGTCGGTCATGGCTTCGCCGTCCCCTACTCCTCGAACGACTCCCGCCACGGTCCGGCCAGGTGCCCGCCGTCGATCACAAACTGGGCGCCGGTGATGTAGCTGGCCTCGTCGCTGGCCAGGAACAGGGCCAGCGAGGCGATCTCGTCGGGCTCCCCCATGCGCCTGATGGGCTGCATGTCCATGAGCCGGTCAAGACGGGCCCGAGTCTCGGGAGGGGCCTCCTGCACCATGGGGCTGTTGATCACGCCCGGATGGATCGAGTTGACCCGTACTCCCAGTGGCCCTAGCTCGATGGCCGCCGAGCGGGTCATTCCGGTGACCGCGAATTTGCTTCCTGAGTAGCTGGTCATGCCCAGCACGCCGACTATGCCGTCGATGGAGGAGATATTCACGATGGCCCCGTTGCCGGTGGCCACCAGTGCAGCCTTAGCCGCCCGCATGCCCAAATACACGCCGTGGAGGTTTATGTCGATCATCTCGTGGTGGGTCTTCAGGTCGAGACCCTCCAGCGTGCCGAACGCACCGATCCCGGCGTTGTTCACCAGGATGTCCAGCTTTCCGAACCGCTCCACGGTGGCGGCCACCGCCGCGTCCCAGTCATCTTCCCGGGTGACGTCAAGCTGCTGGTAGAAGGTGTCGGGCCCCAGCTCGGCGGCCAGCTGCTCGCCCTGCACATCCCGCAGATCGGTGATGGCCACCCTGGCCCCTTCGGCCACAAACCGGCGGGCCTCCGCCTCGCCCTGTCCCCGGGCGCTACCGGTAATCAGCGCCACCTTCCCATCCAGTCGTCCGCTCATTGCCGTTGCCTCCTGCGGGTCCGGGTGCTCTTTGTTGCTCTGGCTTGGTTCAGTCCGCCGGCAACGAAGCGATCTCGTAGGCGTCCTCGTCGATGGCGGCGGTCTGGTCTTTAAAGGTGGTCATGTTGTGGGGCCACTGGGTGACGATGCGGCCGCTGGGGCTGCGGTAGTATCCGTTGCAGCTGGCGTGCCACGGCTCGATTCCGGCGATGCCCCCTTGGACCCACTCGTTGTACTGGGCCATTGGCTCGGCCTTCACGTCCACCCAGGCGAGGCGTTGGGCGGCTAGGCGCTGGATGTGAGCCAAGGCGTATTCCACCTGGTACTCGATCATGGTGATGATCGAGCCGTTGTTGGTGTTGGGGCCGTACAGCATGAACAGGTTGGGGAACCCGGTGGTGGTGATGCCCATGTAGGCGGTAGCGCCGTCGTTCCAGGCGTCCTCGATGTCCAAGCCGTTTCGGCCGATCACCTCGATGGCCGAAAGGTACTTGGTGGTGGAGAACCCGGTGGCCAGCACCATGGTGTCCATCACCCGCTCGGTGCCATCGACGGTGAGCACACCCTTGGGGGTGATCCGCTCGATGGCGTCGGTCACCAGCTCCACGTTCGGGCGGTTGTAGGTGGCGTAGTACTCGTTGTGGAACAGCGGGCGCTTGCAGCCCCACATGTGGGTGGGGGTGAGCTTGGCCCGCAGCTCCGGGTCGGCCACCTCCTCCAGAGCTCGAACGCCCAATGCCTCCATCTCGGCTCGCCGGTTGGGGTCTTTGAACGCCATGCCGGTGTCCACCTGCTCGAACAGCTCGTCGCGGCGGGCCATCACGATGCTGGGATCGGCCTGGCGGGCGGCCATCTCCTCGGCGGTGTAGGGGTCGTCCTCTTTGGGTAGCACCCAGTTGGCAGTGCGCTGGAACACGTGGAGCTGGCCCACCTCTAAGGCGATCTCAGGAACGAGCTGCACCGCGCTGGCTGCCGAGCCGATCACGCCGACGGTCTCGCCGGTCAGGTCGTGGTCCCAGTCCCACCGGGCCGAGTGGATGGTCTTGCCCTCGAAGTCGTCCAAGCCCTCGATGTCGGGCAGGGGCACGTCGTTGAACATGCCCAGTGCGCTGATCACCACATCAGCGGTGATTTCGGCGCCCGACTCGGTGGTCAGCGTCCAGGTGGCATCGTCGTCGTCCCAGCGGGCCGAGGTAACCGCGTCGTTGAACCGGCAGTGGGGGAGCACCTCGTACTTCTCGGCACAGTGCTCCATGTAGCTCAGGATCTCGGGCTGGCGGGCATAGGGGCGGGTCCAGGTGGTGTTCACCTCGAAGGAAAACGAGTAGAGCTCCGACTGGATGTCGCAGGCGCAGCCGGGGTAGCGGTTGTGGTACCAGGTGCCGCCCACGCCGCTGCCCTTCTCCAGCACGGTGAAGTTCTCGAACCCCGACTGGCGGAGCCGGATGGCGGCGCACAATCCGCCTGGCCCAGCGCCGATGATGGCGATCCGCAGGTCTCGCTCCCCGTTGCCGCTAGTTGCTGCTTGCTGCGTGCTCATGTCTACCTCTCTGAGTGGCTCGAGAAACGCTACCCTCGTGGCCGCCGCCGAAAGAAAACGTACGGGTCTTCAGGCTTTGAAATGCCTTGTAACAACAGCAGTGTGATTGTCGTTCAGAATGCTAGAGATTAGAGTTCGTAGCGTGGAACACAGAAATGTTCACCCATGACGCGCGTCGAAACCGAAGTGGAGGCCAACGCGACGCCGCTGAGCCTGCTCGACGAACTCGTCTTGACGCTCTTGAATGAGGAGAGCGGTTACTTTCGCCAGGTACCGGGGTGGACTCTGAACTGCGCCGTCGTCGGTGCCGCGCTCGCCGAGCTTTCCTTCCTTTACCGCATCGACACCGACATGGAGTCCTTGATCCTTCTGGACACGAAGGTGACGGGCGATCCCTGCCTCGACCCCATCCTGGCCGAAATCGCGCAAGAACCGGAGCAGTACAACGCCCAGTACTGGATCGAGAGGCTCGCTCCCAAAGCAGAGTCGATCATCGATAGGACCTTGGATCGCTTGGTTGACCTGAAGATCCTGCAACACCACGAGGGCGATTTCTGGTCGCTGGCCCGAGGGGCCTGGATGTCGGGGTTCCACACCAGTTCGGAGGTGGGCACCGCCGTCGAGTTCGTCAAGACCCGCATCAGCAAGGCGCTCTTCTTCAACGAGATACCGAGTCCGAGAGACGTGGTCATCGTCTGCCTCATCGACACCTGCGACGTGTTGCGCTACATCTTCGAGATCGATGAGGAGTCGGAGCAGCGCGTCGAGCAAATCCTGAAGATGGACCTGATTGGCCGCTCCATCGCCGCCGCGGTCAGCGAGAACATCGCCAGCCCGCTGTTACGGCGATCCACCCTCACCAAGCCGATTCCATTGGTCAAGTTGCGGAAAGTGCTGCGCAGCAAGCACGCTCGTTCCGGGAACCTTCCGGCGCTGTTCGCGGAGCTTCACGAAAAGCACGGCCCGGTGTTCGAGATCCGCATTCCCTTCCAGGAGCGCAGCATTTTCCTCTCCGGACCGGAGATGAATCACTGGGTACACCGCAATGGCCGCATGTATTTGAGGGCCCGGGACTATTTCACGGATTTCGAGAAGGTCTATGGCGGTGCCGGGTTGCTGCCCGCCCTCGACGGCGCCGACCACTTCCGCTATCGGAAGTCCATTCAGCCGGCGTACTCCCGCACCAGGCTGGAAGAGTCGCTCGATGTGGTCTACTCCTACGCACGACGGGAGATGTCTGCTTGGACCGTCGGAGAAACTCGGCCCGCGGTGACGATGTGCCGGAATTTCGTCAACGGCCAGACGTCGCCGCTGCTGGCCAGCATTGAGTCGCAGGACATCATCGAAGACCTTCAGAGGTTCAAGGAGCGTGCGCTCCAGACGCATGTTGCCAAGTCACTCCCCAAGTTCATGTTGAAGACCCCGGGTATGAGGCGCCGGGGGAAGACAATCGACGAGGTGGTGGACCGGGTCCAGAAGGTCCACACCCCCGCCCAGCGGGCAGGTTGCCCCCGGGAACTGGTCGACGATCTGCTGAGCATGCACACCAGCGACAAGCAGTTCCTACCGGAGTCGAATCTGCGGTTCGTGCTCTCCACGCCGCTGCTGGCCAGCATGTACGTGGGCGACGAGCTGAGCTTCATCGTCTACGCCATGTTGACCAAGCCGGAGTTCCACGAGCAGATCAGGGCGGAGGCCGATGCCCTGTTCGCCGACGGCGACCCCGACGTCGAGGCGCTCACCGGGCCGGGGGCTGACATCAGCCGCCGCTTCATCATGGAGTGCTTGCGCATGTGGCCGACCCTCTCGATG
>JAJDTA010000024.1 GCA_022827405.1 Acidimicrobiia bacterium | reverse complement strand
CTGGATGCTGGCGGCTGACGCGGGCGGCGACCTGGAAGGGGTCAAGCCGGAGCCTCACCCGCCAGCGGAGTTGGGAGAGCGGGAAGTACGAGTAGCGGTGGAGGCCGCCGGGCTCAACTTCTTGGACATGTTCCGCTCTCTGGGAGTCATCGGCGAGGGTCTGCTGGGCGAGGAGTTCTGCGGCCGGGTGGTCGAGGTGGGCGCGGAGGTGTCCACCGTTTCGGTGGGCGACCGAGTGGTGGGACTGGGGTTCGGCACGCTGGGCTCCGAAGCGGTCACCACGGAGGAGTTGGTGGTGCGGGCCCCCTCGGGCATGGCGCCCGCGGCGCTGGCCACGTTGCCCACCGTCTTCGCATCGGCCTTGCTCTCATTCGATCTGGCCGGGCTGAAGGCGGGCGAGCGAGTTTTGATCCACGCCGGAACGGGAGGGGTGGGGTTGGCCGCGGTGCAGTTGGCCCAGGCCGCGGGGGCGGAAGTTTTCGCCACCACCAGTGCTCCCAAGCAGTCGTATCTGCGGTCGCTGGGCGTGGAGCACGTGTTCGACAGCCGCCAGACCAAGTTCGGTGAGGAGATTCTTGAAGCCACCGGGGCCGAGGGAGTCCATGTGGTGCTCAACACCCTCACCGGCCCAGGCTTCATCGACGCCAGCCTGTCCTGTTTGGCCCGAGACGGCCGCTTCGTGGAACTCGCCCGGGTGGACATTCTCAGTGAAGAGGAGATGGCCGCGACTCGGCCCGACGTGGGCTACTGGATCTTGGAGCTCGACACTCTCAAACTAGAGACCCCAGCGGTGCCCGGAGACGCTCTCCAGCGGGTGGTGGGCCAAGTGGCGGCGGGCGAACTGGCGCCCTTGGTGCACACCCGATGGTCGTTGGCCGAAGCGGGCTCGGCGATGAAGTACATGCAGGCCGCCCGCCACATCGGCAAGCTCGTCCTCGCCGGTTCCCCCATTGAAACCGGGCAGTTGAGAGACGACCGGACCTACCTGGTGACCGGGGGCATGGGGGGCATCGGATGCGCGGTGGCCGGCTGGCTGGCCGAGCGAGGCGCAGGGGCCATCGTGTTGAACGGGCGGCGGCCCCCCGATCCCGAAGCGGAGGAGACCATCAACGGGCTCCGCCAACAGGGAGTGACGGTGGAGGTCGAGCTGGCCGATGCGACCGACCCGTCGGCCCTCGACCAGATGCTGGCCCGGATCGACGCCAACCTGCCGCCGCTGGGGGGCGTGATCCACAGCGTGGGCGTGCTGTCCGACGGCGTGCTCGCCAACCAGACCTGGGAGAAGTTCGAAGAGGTGCTGGCGCCGAAGATGCTGGGCGCCTGGCATCTCCATCGGGCCACCGAAGACCGCGACCTCGACATGTTCGTCTTGTTCTCCAGCATCGCCGGTGTCATGGGCAATTCAGGTCAGTCGAACCACGCCGCGGCCAATGTGTTCTTGGACCAGCTTGCCGCCCATCGCCGGTCGCTGGGTCTGCCCGGGCAGTCGATCGCCTGGGGGGCGTGGTCGGGACTGGGCGAGGCCGAGGAGCAGCGGGAGCGAATCGCCGTACAACTCGAAGCCGCGGGCACGGGGTGGATGACCCCTGAACAGGGGATGAGGGCGTTCGACCATCTGGTGCGCCAGGACGTGACCATGGCCATGGCGGCGACGGTCGACTGGCAGGCAGTTGCCGAGGGCACTGAGGCCCATTCGCTCTTCTTGGAAGAACTGCTGTCGGCCGACGACTCTGGCGATACCCAGGAATCGTCGGTCGATCTGCTGGACGCCCTCAGGAATGCCGCCGCCGCGGAGCGCGACCAGATGCTGATCGCACACCTGCAACGAGAGCTGCAAGCCGTGATGCGGTTGCCCGACCTGCCGGAGGATTCCGCCGTGTTCGCCGACCTGGGCATGGACTCGCTGATGGTGGTGGAGCTGCGGAACCGGCTGAACCGGGCATTCGCCGGCGAGTACACCGTGTCCAACACCGCAATATTCGACTATCCGAACATCACCGGACTGGCCCAGCACCTGTCCCAGGAGTTCGGACAGGCTGGCGAAGCCGTCGAACCCCGAGAAGCCGCGCAACCAGCTCTGCCCCGGCCTGTTCGCCTAGAGGAGGGGGTCGCCATTGTCGGTATGGCCTGTCGGCTTCCCGGTGCTGAGGATCTATCGGCCTATTGGCGCCTTCTGGAGGCTGGCGAGAACACGGTGACCGACGGGCGCCAAGACGGCGGTCCGTGGGAGGGAGTCCTCGGAGATCCCGCGGCCACCGATGCCATCCACCGAAAGGGTTCGTTCATCGAGGGCCTTGACTGGTTTGATCCCCAGTTCTTCCGGATTGCGCCCAAGGAGGCATGGTCGATCGACCCGCTCCAGAGGATGTTGTTGGAGACCAGCTGGCAGGCGGTTGAGGATGCGGCCATCGATCCCGACCGCCTGAAATCAAGCCGCGGCGGTTTGTATGTGGGGATCGGTGTCAGCGAATACCGGAGTGTCATCGAGAAACGAGGCCGAACCGGAGGACATCTCAACACCGCGGGAAGCTTGACCGTAGGGCGAGTGGCGTTCTCGCTGGGTCTGGAAGGACCGGCGGTGCCGTTTGACCTGGCCTGCACATCGTCGCTGGTTGCCGTGCATCAAGCGGTGGAGGCTCTTCGGCGAGGTGAGATAGGCGTCGCCTTGGCCGGGGGCGCAAATGTCGTTTTGTCGACTGCGGTCACCAACGCCCTGGTCGAGGCGGACATCTTGTCATTGCAAGGGCAGTGCAAGTCGTTTGACGCGTCGGCCGACGGCTATGTGCGGGGCGAGGGGTGCGGCGTTTTGGTGCTGAAGCGGCTCAGCGATGCCGAGGCGGACGGAGACCGGATTTGGGGTGTCGTCCGGGGGTCGGCAGTGAATCAGACCGGGGCCGGCCTGGCCGTCACCGTTCCCAGCGGGCGGGCCCAGGAGCGGGTCATGGTCGAAGCGCTGGCCCGGGCCGGCGTCGCCCCTGATGAGGTTGACTATGTCGAGGCCCACGGCGTGGGCACGGAGGTAGGAGATTCAGTGGAGGCGAGCGCGATCGCCTCTGTCTACGGCCCAGGACGCGGGGAAGACCGCCCGGTATGGATCGGATCGGTGAAAACCAACATCGGGCACCTTGAAGGCGCCGCAGGGATGGCTGGCTTGATCAAGGTAGTGCTGGGGATGAGGCACGGGACGGTTCCGAGGCACCTGAACTTCAGCGAACCGAGTCCCGAGATTGCGTGGGAGAGGATGCCGTTGAGGGTTGCCACCGAAGCGATCGAATGGCCAGGAGACCCAGGTCGCCAAGCTTTGGCCGCGGTCAATTCGTTCGGTATCTCCGGGGCCAACTCCCACGTTGTGGTGGAGGGGTACGAAACCACTGCCGGCTACCCCGATGGATTCAGCCCGCCCTGGCAGCCGATGGGGCCACCGCAAGCCGTGCCTGTCGAGGAATCGCCGCTCGGTGAGGGAGCAGAGCGGCCCGAGAGACGGCTGCTGCCGTTGTCGGCCAAGACTCCGGAGGCGTTGAGAGAGCTGGCCCAGCGGTATCTCTCCTGGCTCGACGAGCACGCTGAAGAGCTTGCGGCCGCCGGTGCCGCAACCGATCCGCTGCTCTCCGACATGGCATGGACGGCCAGCATCGGGCGAAGCCACTTCTCGCACCGGGCTGGACTGGTGTTCAGCGATGCGGAGTCCCTCCGCCAGCAACTCAGCGCGCTCCTCGAGATCGACGAGCAGCAAGCTCAAAGAGGAGGGTCGGCGCCAGTGAACGGCGATGATCCGCTGGCGGTAGTTGCCGCGGATTATACCGATGGCCAGGCGATTCAATTTGAGGGCTTGTTCCAGGGTGAGGAACGCCGTCGGATTTCGCTGCCCGACTACCCGTTCCAGCGGCAGCGCCACTGGGTAGAAGCGCGGTGAGAGCCCAGGGCCCCGCAGGTCGATTGACAATCGCCTGCCCCTTGCTACACTTTCCCCGCTTTCAATCGGTTGCAAAGGAGCAGGTAAATGTCTTCAACTGAAGAGCGAATCAGGGCCATCGTCGATCAGACTTTGGAAATCGAGGGACGAGAAGCAGGTCAGCCCTTGGACCTGTCTCGCAACGTTGCCGATGCCGGTGTGGCTTCTTCCGACATCGTGGCGTTTTGGCAGATGGTCAACCAGGAGTTCGGCACCGACATCTCCGCTGAGGAGTTTGCCGAGCTCTTGACGCCTGAAGACCTCATCAGCCACCTCGATTCCTCTGGTTGATCACCGACACAGATAGCTGGTGGCACCGGTTCAAGAGGGTCGGTGACATTGCCGTTTTCCACGTCGACCTGATCCCCGTTCAGGGGCGCGAAGCCGAGGCTCTTGCATGGCTTGACGGGGAAGAGCGCTTGCGTTGGGAGCGCTTTCAATCCCCAATCGCTCAACGGCGGTATGTGCTCTGTCGCGCTGCACTCCGTGCCGTCCTCTGCCACCAGCTCGGTTGTCCCAACGAATCGTTGGCGTTCAAGGCCGCTAAACACGGCAAGCCCTTTGCCCTGGTCAACGGCCAGCATGCCTCCATCAGCTTCAACGTGAGCCACAGCGGCAACCACGGGTTGATTGCCGTGGCTGCCAGGGGCCGCCTAGGCGTTGATGTAGAGGAGCGGGCTCCTCGCCGGAATCTCGAGAACCTCATCGAGGGCGTGTTCAGCCCGCATGAGAAGGCTGAGTTGGAATCGCTTGAGGGGTGCCAGCAGCTTCATATGTTCTTTCGCTTCTGGACGATCAAAGAAGCGCTGGTGAAAGCCCACGGCAAGGGCCTTTCCATGAATGTCGCAGAGTTGGAGATCCCAGAAGACATGCGCCATGGGGCGAACAAGAGCATCGGCCAGTTTGCTCAAATCCCCGATACGTCTTGGTGCCTGGAAGATATGGGAACAAGGGAATTCGCCGCAGCCATCGCCTATGAAGTAAGCCCGTAGAGGTGACGGAGCAGGAATCGGCTTGGAGCGTTCCCGAGCCGCGGTCTGTCCACGAAGTGAAGATGGACGAAGAGTCGTCCATCTTGCTTCGTCGCCATGGAAACCCCGATGGAACTCGACTGATCCTCAGCCATGGCAACGGCTTGGCCATCGACTTTTACTATCCGTTCTGGTCGCTCCTGACCGACGACTTCGACCTCATCGTCTACGACATGAGGAACCATGGTTGGAACGCGGTGGGCGGCCTGGAAAACCACAGCGTTCCGACGCTGGTCGGCGACCACGACCGCATTCTCGAGGAGATCGGCCGGCAATTCGGCCAGAAACCACAGGTTGGCGTATTCCACTCCTTGTCGTGCCTCACGCCCCTCATCTCTGAGTCCAAGGGCAGCGAGTATTCGGCGCTCGTCCTGTTCGACCCTCCCCTGTGCAAGCCGGGCAGGAACTTTCGGGACTTCGAAGAAGCCGCAAACCGCATGGCGAAGTCAGCCCGGCGCCGTACCTATCAATTCAAGGCCAAGAGCGCGTTCACTGAGCTGTTCGGAATATTTCCCACCTACAAGGCGGCGGTACCCGGGACAGTTGACCTGCTGGCCGACACCACCCTGCGGGAATCCCCCGATGGGGAGGGTTTCGAGCTGCGATGCCCGCGGGAGTACGAAGCGCAGATCATCGACTACGCCAGCGTTTTCGGAGCGTTCATCGACTTCGCCAAGATTCGCTGCCCTGTCAAAGTGCTCGGGGCCGACCCCACGCTGCCCTACTCGTACCTACCGTCGCTGAACCTCAGCGACATCTCCAGCGTCGACTACGACTTCCTGCCCGACGCGACGCACATGCTCCAGTTGGAACAGCCCGAAGAATGCGCCGCCGTCATGCGGCAGTTCATCGACTCGGCTCTGGGCTAGCCAAGAGCAGAAAAACCGCAGCCCTCACCACTAGGCCATGCCCAAACAAGGTCGGGCGTTCCGGTTGCCCTAATAGCCCCTTTTCCCTAGAGTGTCGGAACCAAGTTCCACGAGGGGGAAATGCATATGCATTCATGGCTTTTGAAGCTGTTGGCATTGTTGATGGTCTTCGGCCTGGTGGCCGCGGCTTGCGGCAACGATGACGACGATGGGGTCCAGACAGCTCCGGATGAGCCTGCGCCTACACAGGCTGCCGATGACGGCGATGAGCCGGCTCCCGCACCGTCTGACGATGACGAGGAAGATGCGGCCCCGGCCGAGCCATCGGATGACGGCGAAGATGCTGCGCCAGCCGACGAGGAAGCAGCTCCTGCGGAAGAAGAGATGATGGATGCCTGCGAGGCCACCGTGCCCGGCACTGAGATCACCATGGGCATGTTCTCGGAAACCGCGGGACTTGATCCCACCGTTTCCTCGGGTTCAGGTACAACCGGGATGATCGAGCTGATGACTCTCTACGACACGCTCATGCGCTACGACCAGGAGACCAAGGGGTATGTCCCGCACCTGGCCGAGTCGGTTGAATCCAACGACGATCTCACGGAATGGACTTTGACTCTGCGCCCGGGGATCACATTCTCCGACGGGACGCCGCTGGATACATCAGTGGTTCAGTCCAGCATGGAGAGGTTCTTAAGGGACGACCCGAGCGTCCGTAACCAGAGCAGGGCCTTCGTGGCGTGGATAGAGGAATACGAGATTCACGACGATCTGACTATGACCTTCCATCTCAGCCGCCCGTGGGGCACATTCCAATACGCCTTGGCCGACGAGCCCGGAATGATGATCAACCCCACCTTTGTGGAGGCCAATGGCCAAGAGCAGGTCAACCTCAATCCAGTTGGCGCCGGCCTCGGGCCCTACAACATTGAGCGCTATGCGCCTCAAGAGGAGATCGTTGTCAAGGCGAAGGACGACTATTGGGGTGGTCCGGTGTGTATCGAGACCATCCGCTTTGTCCGCATCCCCGGCGCGCCGGCCACCTATGAGGCGTTCCAGAACGACGAACTCGATGTGGCCTTCCTTCGGGAGCCCCGGGTCATCTTTGAGGCTCGGGAAAACGGAGACGGCGAAAATGGTTGGACTTTCCTCCAGAATTCGGGTGGGACCGTCTTGATCAACAACGGTGTGCGGGGATCCACTCCTCCCACCACCGATGTACGGCTACGAGAGGCGATCGCCTATGCCCTTGACACCGACGTTCTCGATGAGCGGGCCAATGAGGGCACTGGTAGCCCGACCTCCTCGATGTTGTCCGAAAAGTCCCTCTTCTGGGACGATGAACTGTTCGCTCCGGTTGAGCCCGATATTGAGCGGGCCCGGCAGTTGGTGCAGGAAGTCAAGGACGAAACCGGCTGGGACGGCAGCATTCGCATGATCTGTCACAACGCCCCCAGCCGGATCGACTGGGCCATCGCGGCTGAAGCTCTGTTGGAGGCGGCCGGATTTGATGTGGACTTGGACAATGACGGCACCGTCTTGGACATGGTTGGCGCCGTCCTCGTCCAGGCGGACTTCGATTTGTCATGTTGGGGCTTCAACGTGGCTGACGAGACCCCGTTCATCCCGCTTCTCCAATTCCACTCAGAAGCATCCAACAACCGCATCGGCTACAACGATCCTGAGATGGATGCCGCCTTGGAGACCCTTGCGGGGGCTACCAACAACGACCAGATTCAGGCCAGCCTGGCCGAGATGTGGAGGGTGTGGCGGCAAAGCTGGCCCAGCGTTATCTATGAGACCACCGAAGAGCTTCTGATCTGGAAGCCCAATGTGAAAGGCATCGTTCCGACCCAGGCCAGCGGCCTGATGTTCTACGACGCTTACATTGACGAAGGCTGATCCGTTGGTTGTCCCGCCCGCCCGCCGGTGCGTAGCGGGCGGGACAACCAGGCCGCTCGTGGATATCGGAAGCTGATCTGGTGTGCTGAGAGTTATCGGGCTGAAGCTTGTCCGGTTGGTACCGGTGCTCTTCATTGTGAGCGCGGCTACGTCACTGCTCATCGAGTTGGTTCCCGGCGACCCGATACTTGCCATCATCGGCACGGAAGGTCACCCAGAGGACTACGAGCGCATCGAAAGGGAACTGGGCCTAGACCAAAACGTGGCGGCCCGATATCTCGATTGGCTGGGCAACATAGTCCAGGGGGATTTCGGCGAACAGATCACCCGACCTGGGGTGACAGTGGCCGACCGTCTCAAGCAGACCTTTCCGGTGACCATCGAAATCGCCATGATCGGGATGGGACTGGCACTGCTTATTTCCGTTCCTGTCGGGACATGGGCCGCGTATCGGGCCGGCACCCGATTTGACAGGTTCAGCAGTGGAAGCGCCTTTGGGATCATTTCGATTCCCAGCTTTCTTGCCGGGCTGCTGCTGGTGTTCCTGTTCGTTTTCAATGCCACCATCCCCCGGTACGGGGTGTTGGTGCTGGGATTGGCTTGGTCAATCTGGCTGTTGTGGAGCGCAGGGCGCGAGCAGCGTGGCGGGGGTGGGGCCGTTCTGGTCAGGGTGGTGGCTGCGGTAGTGGTTGCCGGGCTGACGGTCTGGCTGGCCAACAAATGGCCTTCGTTTCCCCGGCAGGGATTCGTGCGCTGGACTTCCGAGGAAGGCCGGTTGGAGAACCTCCGAAGCGCGTTCTTGCCTGCGGTCACAGTCGCTCTCACGGAGATCGCGGTGTTTATGCGGCTGTTGCGGGGGGATGTACAAGCCACCCTCCAGGAGGACTACATATTGTCGGCTCGGGCCAAGGGCATGCCGCCGGTCCGCATCTTGGCCCGCGACGCCCTGCGACCCTCCTCATTCTCGCTTATCACCCTGGCCGGCGTGGCCTTTGGTCGCCTTATCGGGGGAACGGTAATCGTGGAGGCAATATTCCGCTTGCCGGGGATGGGCACCCTCATTGTCAATGACGGGGTAAATACCGGAGATTTCCCCATAGTCCAAGGCGGCGTGCTGATTCTGGCCACGTTCTATGTGGTGTTGAACGGTGCCATAGATGTCTCCTATAGCTACCTGGATCCGAGGTTACGACGTGGCCGTTGACACCGCACTAGTGCCCGATACCGGCTATGTGGCCGGGACGGCCATTGACCCGTTGAGCCACGCCCAGCGACTGATTCGATTGGCGGTCGGACTGGTAGGCGGGACGGCCGCCGTCATTGTTGGCTTGATGGTGCTCACCGATGTGCATGCCGGATACCGGGTGTTGCTCACCGTCGGTGGACTGGCCTTGTTGTTCATGGCTCTCGACAACGCGGGCAAGCTATTTCGGGGTCCACTATTCGAGACCGGCTTGTGGCTGTCAGTTATCTGGGTGGCCCTCATCGGACTGTCGGCCGCTTTTGCCGACTTTCTGCCATTTACTGAGTCCCGAGACGCCTCGGTCACGATATTCGAGGGCACTCCGATTCTGAAGCGTCCCGACTTGTTCTCGGCCAACCCGCTGGGGACCGACCGTCAGGCCTTGGACATTCTTGGGGGCATCGTCTATGGGGCTCGGGTGTCGTTGCAGGTCAGTGTGCTGGCTGTGGCGATCGGCATATTGGTGGGCGGCACCATCGGAGTTGTGGCTGGCTTCTTCCGAGGCCGGCTCGACACGGGAATCGGCATTCTCACCGATTCGCTGCTTGCCTTCCCCCCGCTGATTTTGCTGTTGGCGCTGGCCAGCGTGATGGACCGCACGCCGCGGAATATGGCCATTGCCCTAGCCGTGCTAGGCATTCCCACCTATATCCGCCTGGCCCGGGTCAACACCATGGTGTTCGCCGAGCGAGAGTTCGTGCTGGCCTCCCAGGCCATGGGGGCCAGCCGACGAAGGATCATATTCAAGGAACTGGTGCCCAACGTGGCCCTGCCCATCTTCAGCTACGCCTTCATCATCATTGCGGTATTGATCGTGGCCGAGGCCTCGCTGAGCTTCCTGGGCTTGGGCATCCAGCGACCCGATCCCACCTGGGGCAACATGATCGCGGCCGGACAAGACGACTTCGACCGCCACCCCCACCTTGTTTTCGCGCCCGGCATCGCCATGTTCCTCACCGTGTTCGCGCTCAACCGAGTGGGCGAGAAGGCCCGCGAGCTCTGGGACCCCCGCCAGGCGAATCTCTAGCGCTCAGCATCGCCCGCCGGTGATCTTGGACGTGGGTTCGGTTGCTCCTTCAGCCGAGTTTCCCTAGAGCGTCGGCACCACAATCCATGAGGGGGAAGTGATATGCGTTCCTGGCTTTTCAAGCTATTGGCGCTGCTAATGGTTTTCGGCTTGGTGGCCGCGGCCTGCGGCAACGACGACGACGATGGGGTGACCACCGGGCCGGATGAGCCTGCGCCGGCTGAGCCCTCTGACGACGGTGACGACGCGCCCGCGCCAGCCGACGACGGCGACGGCGATGAAGGAGACGCGCCGGCGTCCGCTGACGACGGTGAGGAGCCTCCCGCCGAGGACGAGATGATGGACGCCTGCGAGGCCACAGTGCCGGGCACCAAGGTCAACTATGCGGTGTACGCACCTAACGCCAATATGGATCCAACGGGCAGTAGCGGCGCGCTGGTGGGTGGAACCCAGATAGTGAACGTGTGGGACCTCCTGATGGTGTTCGACCCCGAGTCGGGTGTGTCCAACGGCCGGGCCGCCGAGTCGCTGACCCCCAATGATGACTTCACCGAGTGGACGTTGAAGATCCGCTCGGGCATCACCTATGGCAACGGCGATGCATTTGTGGCCCAAGACGTGGTCGACTCGATGCTGCGATTCTTCGACAGCCGCGGTGACGGAATGAACAATCGGGCGGCTGGCTCTGTTGGCCTCATCGACTTCGACAACACCGAGGTTCCCGACGACAGCACCGTCATCTTCCGGCTGCATAGGGGGTGGAGCACATTCCACACCCTGTTGGGCGACGAACCCGGCATGATCGTGAACCCACGGATCATCGCCCAGCTTCTGGAAGAGGAGGCGGGCAACGCCACCGAGGAGACCAGCGCAGAGCGCCTAGTCCGTAACCGGATGGCGGTAAGCCCTGATCTGGTCAACGCAGCCAGCTTCGGGCCCTACGAGGTGGCCGAGGTGGAGCCCAACGTGCGTACCGTGCTGCGGGCCCGAGACAACTATTGGGGTGGCCCGGTGTGCATCGAGGAGATCGAATTCACCTTCCCGGGCAGCTCGGTGGCCAACTGGGAGGCATTCCAAGCCGGCGACTTCAACGCCGCTTTCCTGCGTGATCCGCGAGTGTTCGCCGAAGCCCGAGAGGCTGGTGCCGTCCTGAGTTCCGAAGACCAGAACATTGGCGGCCTGTTCCTCATAAACCAGGGAGTTCGGGGTGCCGACGTAATTGGAACCGACCTTAGGATCCGCCAAGCAATTCACCACGCCATCGACCGGCAGATCATCAGCGACCGGGCTTATGAAGGCCAGCTCAAGCTCACCAACGCGGTGGCCGCCGAGGGCACCCTGTTGTGGTCTGCTGAGATGCAGGAATGCGCTGATGCGGAACCGGCCTACGATGTTGAAGCCGCTCGGGCTCTGGTCGACGAGGTAAAGGCCGACACCGGCTGGGACGGCTCTCTGTTCCTGGTGCAGTCCGACACTGATCCCGGACCCGAGGTAGCCCAAGCAGTTGAGGGCATGCTGGAAGCCGCCGGATTCGAGGTGGAGGTTGCTCTCGGACCCACCACTACGGTGCTGATCCCGCGGGTCATCGTCCAAGCCGACTACGAGATGGCCGGCTGGGGTTTCAACTCTGACGGCGCCACTTGGGTGGCTGCTCTCAACGACAACCTTCACTCGGAGAGCGGATCCAATCGAATGGCGTTCGCTTCTCCGGACATGGACGCAGCTCTGGAGCAGATGTACGGGGCAGCCACGGTCGAAGACCAGCGAGCCGCATTGACTGGAGTGCAGTGTGTCTGGAAAGACCATTTGCCGGCCATGATTTTCTCAGTTACCGAGGAGGGCTTGGTCCTCGCCGATAACCTCAAGGGCATCCAGCGGGCTGGCGCCACCGTGTTCCTGTTCGGGAATGCCTACTTCGAGAACTGATCCAATCAACGACAACTTGGGGTCATTAGGGCTCTAGGGGAGGAAGAGCACCGTGTTACGGGTGATCGGCTTGAAGCTGGTCCGGCTCGTGCCGGTGCTCTTCCTCGTTTCCCTGGCCACATTCTTTTTGGTAGATCTGATTCCCGGCGATCCGGCCGCAGCAGTGCTGGGAACCGATGCCACGGTTGAGGACCTGGAGGCGATCAGAAAGTCGTTGGGCCTGGACAAGCCCATCACCGATAGGTACGTGGACTGGCTGGGCGGTGCGCTGAGCGGCGATTTGGGCCTGTCGTTGCGTTCCCCCAACGAGCCGGTCACCGACCTGCTCCAGCGCAGCGTCGGCCCCACGCTGCGCTTGTCGGCCATGGCGTTCACCATCTCGATTTTCCTGGGAGTGTGGTCGGCTCAGGCGGCAGGGACACGGGTCGACCGAATGGTGAGCGGCACGATGTTCGGATTCATCTCGGTACCAACGTTTCTGGCCGCCCTCCTGTTCATCTTCTTCTTCGTGTTTCGGGAGTCAATACCCCGCTATCTGTGGGTGATCGGCATGGGGCTGATCGTCTTGCGGCTGATCTATCTGGCCATCAGCCGTTTGGCCGAAGACCGGGCCGACGTGTCGGGGTGGCTCGGGTATGCCGTCGCCACGCTGGTGGCCGCCGGTCTAATGATGTGGGTATTCGTACAGTGGCCCGACTTCCCCCGCACGGCCTCTCACCGCTACGACGACAACTGGCGCGAGCAGATTCGCTCGCTGTTCCTCCCTGCGCTGGCCCTGGCCTTGAGCGAGATCGCCGTGTTCACTCGGCTACTCAGGGCTGACATGTTGTCCACCCTGCAAGAGCAGTTCGTGCTGTCGTCGAGGGCCAAGGGCATGCCTACCTGGCGGATCTTGTTCCGCGATGCGCTACGGCCTTCGTCGTTCTCCCTCATCACCGTGGCGGGTATCACGCTGGGCCGACTTATCGGCGGCACGGTCATCATCGAGACCATCTTCGGTTTGGAGGGGTTGGGCAAGCTGATCGTGGGCACCGGGGTGATCCCCAAGAACTACACCATCGTGCAGGGCGGCGTGCTGGTGCTGGCGGTGGGCTACGTGCTCTTGAACGCCATCATCGACATTTCCTATCAGTACCTCGACCCGAGGATCAGGCGGGGCCGTGTCTGACGCGGGCAACACTCCTGCGCCGGTGGCCGCACCCCAGCCGGAGATACGAGCTCGCAGTGCCGAGCCTCGGTCGATCTGGTTCTGGCCGCTGCTGCCCATCGGTATCGCGGCGATCCTCGTTGGCACCATGGTGCTCAACGACGTGACCGCGGAGATCAGGGTCACATTGGTGCTTGTCGGCATCGTGGGCGGGTACTTTGGCCTGGATGCCCTGTGCCAAAGGCGCTGGGGGGCCGGTTTCGACACCTCGGCTTGGATATCGGGGTTTTGGCTGGTGTTGATTGGCCTGTCGGCCATCACAGTGGCCTGGCTGCCGCTGCCCGAATCCAAGCTGGTGAAGAACTCCTTTGGTGAGGGCTTGCGATTGCGCCCCGACCTGTTCTCCCGCCATCCGCTGGGAACCAACTCTCAGGAACTCGACCTCTTGGGCGGGGTTATGTGGGGTGCCCGAACCTCGCTAATCATCAGCCTGGGAGCGGTGGCCATCGGCCTTTTGATCGGCGGCATTATCGGCATTACCGCTGGCTATTTCCGAGGGACGCTGGACAGCGGAGTGGGCATCCTGGCTGACTCCATGCTGGCCTTCCCCCCGCTGATCCTGCTAGTGGCCATGGCCACGGTTTTCACCCAGAACCAGTGGACCATGGCGCTGGAGCTGTCGCTTCTGGGCATCCCCACCTACATCCGATTAGCCCGGGCCAACACTTTGACCTTCGCCCAACGGGAGTTTGTCTTGGCGGCCAAGGCCATGGGGTCGGGGGACCGGCGCGTCATTTTTCGGGAGCTGATGCCCAACGTGGCGCTGCCCATGGTTTCGTATGCCTTCTTGGTGACCGCGGTGCTGATCGTGGCCGAGGCCTCCCTCAGCTTCCTGGGCGTGGGCATCCAGCCCCCCGAGCCCACGTGGGGGAACATGATCGAAGCGGGCCAGGAGAACTACAAGGATCACCCCCACCTGGTGTTCGTGCCCGGCATCGTGATGTTCATGACCGTGTTTGCCCTCAACCGAGTAGGCGACAAAGCCCGCGAGCGCTGGGACCCCCGCGAAGCCCAGATCTAGGCGGGTCTATCGGCTGATGGCGGCGCGGAAGCGCTCGATGTTGGCCAGCTTGATGTGTTCGTAGCCGCGGACCAGGTCGGCGGCTTCGGCGATGGCCGCTGCGTCGAGCAAGTCGGCGGGGGTGGTGGCGCCGTCTACGGCATGGCGCAATGCGGCGAGGTACTCGTCGGGCAGTCGGCGCTCCTCGCGGCGGACGTGGGCCCGGCCGAAGGGGTCGAAGGGGGTGCCGCGCAGGCGCTTGCCCTTGGCCAACAGGCTGAACAGCGGTCGCCAGCGTCTCACCGAGAATGCGATCTTGTTCTTGCGGCCCATCGCTCGCAGGGTGGGTGGGTGCAGCCACCAGGCCAGCCGGTCGACGGGCTCGGCCACCGCCATGGCCGGGGCGTGGCCGTCGGGGTCGAGCATCAGGCGAGCCACTTCGTACTCGTCTTTGTAGGCCATGAGCTTGAAAAGGCCGGCAGCCACCGCCGCGGTCAGGGCGGCCGAGCCGGGGTTCACCTGGCGCTCAACGGCGGCGAGTTCGGCTACCGCGTCCAGATAGCGGGCGGCTAGCGCTCGGTTCTGGAATCTCACCAATTCGGCGGCGAACAGCTCCAGGGCGGCGGCCAAAACGGCGTCGCCGTCGGACAGCTCGGCTACGCGGCCGCTCAGCTTGGGGCCCAGAACACTGGCGTGGTCGTGCTCCAGCACCAGGGCGTCGTCGGGCACCGGCGCCGGCCGCCCCGCCGCGGTGGTTTCCACCATGGCCTGGTCGGCCACCCACCAGCGGCCCCAGCGGAACGCGGCGGTGTTCAGTTCCACGGCCACTCCGTTGAGCTCTATGGCGTTTTCAATCGCCTCAGGCGTCACCGGCAAAAGCCCGGTCTGGGTGGCCATGCCCACCACGAACACGTTGGCCCCCACGGCGTCGCCTACCAGCGCTTGGGCCAGGTCGGATGCGCCCGCCCAGAATTGGGCGTCGTCCCGAGTCTCGGCCCGTACCCGCTCCAGTAGCTCTTCGGCATTGGGCATGTCGATCTCGGGGTGGGCCGTCTTGGCACCGGGCGGCACCACGTCGAGCGATCCCACCACTGAGGTGCGGGCCGCGTCGGCCGCGTCGAGGCCGGTGGCCGACGCGGCTACCAGCAGGTCGAAGGCCAAGAGCAGGTCGGCTTGGCGGTCACCCAGCCGGTTGCTGCCCGAACGGCCGCTTCGGGTGATGCGCAGGTCGCTGACCACGGGGCCGGCCTTCTGCGAGAGGCCTATTTGGTCGAGCCCCTGCACGTTGGATCCGTCGAGCATGGCCGCGGTGCCGATGAGCTGGCCGGTGGTCACCACTCCGGTTCCGCCGATGCCGGTTATGTGGATGTTCACGTCGGCACCGGGCGACTCCGGCGGCGCTGGAATGCTCGAGGGCGGTACCAACAGGGCGCTGCGGGCCGAGGACCGTCGGCGCTTGGCCCGCTTGGGCCGGGTGATGGTGACGAACGCCGGGCAATCCCCTTCCAGGCACGACAAGTCGATGTTGCAGCTGTCCTGGTCGATGGTGGTCTTGCGGCCGAACGGGGTGTCGAAGGGCTGCACCGACAGGCAGTTGGAGACTTCGGCACAGTGGCCACACCCCTCGCACACCCGGTGGTTGATGGCCACCCGAGTCTGGGGTTGGCTGATCTTGCCCCGCTTGCGGTCGCGGCGCAGCTCGGCGGCGCAGCGCTGGTCGTGGATGAGCACGGTCACCCCGTCCACCTCGGCCAGCTCCCGCTGCACCTCGGCCAGCTCGGTGCGGTCTCTCACGTCCACTTCGGTGGGAGGCCCGAGACGGCGGGTGCGGGCCGGATCATCGGATGTGATGATGATGCGGGCCACGCCCTGGGCCAGAAGCGACCGGCACACCCGGTCGAGGGGGATGCCGCCGGTGGGGTTCTGCCCCCCGGTCATGGCCACCGCCCCGTTCCACAGCAGCTTGTAGGTGACATTCACCCCCGCCGCGATTGCCGCAGTCATGGCCAGTTGCCCGGAGTGGAAAAAGGTGCCGTCGCCCATGTTCTGGATCAGATGGGGGGTTTCCACGAACGGGGCCATGCCGATCCACTGGGTGCCCTCGCTGCCCATGCAGGTGAGCCCGGCGATATCGCCGTAGCGCTCCTCGCCCCCCAACAAGATCATGGTGTGGCAGCCGATGCCCGCGCCCACCGCGGTACCGGGGTCAGTGACCGTGCTGCGGTTGTGAGGGCAGCCCGAGCAGAAGTACGGAGTGCGGTTCACCGCTAGGGGGATGCGCTCCCGCACCGGGGGCTCGGGGGTAAGTCGGTCGCCCAGTCGGGCCAAGCGGCTGCGCAGCGGGCCCACCAGGTCGTCGGCGTGCAGGGTGCCGTGGCTCTTGATCAGGCGCTGGTCTAACTCGTCGAACTCGCCCACGATCCGGGGCCGGTGAGAGGTGTTGTACAGGGCGTCTTTGACCCGTGACTCCACGTTGGGGGTCTTCTCCTCAATAACGAAAATCTCTTCGAGGCCTGAGGCGAAGTCCCTGATGGTGGAGGCGTTGAACGGGATGGGCAAGCCCATGCGCAGCATCCGGATACCTGCACCGGAGATCGCCTCGTCGCTGTCCAAGCCGATCACCGCC
The DNA here is from genome assembly GCA_022827405.1 of Acidimicrobiia bacterium. Lineage (GTDB taxonomy): Bacteria > Actinomycetota > Acidimicrobiia > Acidimicrobiales > Bin134 > Poriferisocius. The sequence goes on along the minus strand of JAJDTA010000024.1, from coordinate 9,964 downwards.
AGCGCCTCGCGCACCTCCCAGTAGGTGATGCCCGAGGAGATGATGCCGATCCAGGCATCGGGGGAGTCCGCCACCACCCGGTTGAGGTGGTTGAGCTCGGCGTATTGGAGGGCCAGGTTGGTGCGGACCTCAACGATCTCCCGCTCGATATCCAGGGTGTAGGGGGTGAGCAAACGGGGGTCGGGGCGATGTTGGTAGGGCGCGCCCTCATGCAAGGGGATCTGGGGGTTGACCCGGTCGGGATCGAAGCTCACGTTGGCCGAGCCGTCGGCCACGTTGGCCACGATCTTCAACGCCACCCACAATCCGGTTGCCCGGCTCATGGCGATGGCGTGGCGGCCCAGCTCCAGCACGTCGGCAGGGTCGCCGGGGTAGAGCACGGGGATGTGCAGGTCGGCCAACACCCCAGCCGAGGTGGAGGGAAGGGTGGACGACTTGGCCGCGGGATCGTCGCCGGCCAGCAGCACCACACCGCCTGAGGGGTCGGTGCCGGCGAACATGGCGTGGCGGATGGCATCGGAGGCCCGGTCGACACCGGGGGCCTTGCCGTACCAGATCCCGATGACCCCGTCGTAGCGGGCGTCGGGCCTCGACCCGGCAAGCTGGCTGCCCATCACCGCGGTGGCGGCGTACTCCTCGTTCACCGACGGCCGCAGCACCACGTCGCTTTCCCCCGACTCCCTCACGGCCCGGGCCAGCGCGGAATCGAGCCCGCCCAGCGGCGAACCGGGGTAGCCGGCAGCGAACGCTGCGGTGTTGAGGCCCGCTGCCCGGTCGGCTCGGAGCTGCTCCAGCGGGAGGCGGGCCATGGCCTGAATTCCGGTGAGGAAGACCGTTCCGTAATCGTTGGTAAAGCGATCGGAGAGCCGGTAGCTGATATTCGTCTCGGTGGCCGTCATGTGGGAGTCAGTCTAGGAGCAAGAGTGAAAGGCGGTGTTGGGCAATTCGTCTACCTACTCGAAGATCAGACAGCAGGGCTGGCAGGGGCGAATATCGGGCGGGTGCCGATGACTTGGGCGGCTTCCAGGCGGGCCAACTCTTCCTCGTCCACCCCGAGCAAGCCGCCCAGCACCTCAACATTGTGCTCTCCGAGGGTGGGGGCGGGGCGGGCAAACCAACGATCGGGTTGACGGCCAAATCGCACCGGGAAGGCCGGGAATCTGTGGGTACCGGCCAGCGGGTGCTCGACGGCCTCGTAGAAGCCGCGAGTGTTCACCTGGGGATTGCGATCGCCCCCTCGGCTGATCTCCAGTTCGGCGGCGGGAACGCCGAAGGAGTTGAGCCGCTCCACCACCTCAGCGGCTGGCAAGCCCCCGCACCATGGCTCGATCAGTTCGTCGAAGCGGTGGCGGGCGGCGTAGCGGTCGGCCAACTCGTCCGAGGCCGCCACCTGGTCCAGCCCGAGCTCGGGCACCGCCGCCAGCAGCCCCTGCCAATGCTGGTCGGTTTCCACCGACAAGGCGATGTGCTTACCATCAGAGCAGGCGTACACCCCTTGGGGACAGGCATACGGGTGATGGTTGGCATCCCGCTCCATGAGATGGCCGGTAGCTGAATGTTCCACCACCTGCTCGGCAGCCGCGTTCAGCGCGGTCTCAACCATGGTGGCCTCCACGAAGCTGCCCTTGCCGGTGCGCTCCCGGGCATGCAGGCCGCAGATCACCGCGTAGGCTGCGTGCAACCCGGCCAATGGATCGGAGGGGCCTCGGGCCAGCTGCGGCGCGGTATCGGGGTAGCCGCTCAGCCAGCACATGCCGCTGACCTGTTCCATGGTTTGGGCGAAGCCCACCCGATCTCGCCACGGCCCGTCCAATCCGAAGGCCGGCATCCGGACCATCACCAGCCGGGGGTTCAGCTTGCTGACCGTGTCCCAGTCCAGTCCGAACTGGTCGATGACCCGGGGGGAGAAGTTCTCCACCAGAGCATCGGACACCTCGATGAGTCGGTGCAACAGCGCCATGCCCTCCGGCCGGGTCAAGTCCAAGGTCACCGATCGCTTGCCCACGTTGGCATGCTGAAACGTCGGGCCAAACTCCCACCACTGGTCGTCGGCTGGGGTGCGGGCTGAACCGAATCTCATGCCGTCGGGTCGCTGCACCGACTCGATATGGATGACATCGGCCCCCAAAGTGGCCAGCACTTGGGTTCCGTAGGGGCCGGCCCAAAAGGCGGTCATATCCACCACGCGTACCCCTTCTAGGGGAAGGGCATCGACCGAAGCCGACGGATCTGAGCCTGACGGTCGGTTAGCGGCCCCGGGGCTGTCGCCTCGCACCAGCTCGCCCAGCACCTCGTCGGTGTGCTGTCCCAGGCGAGGGGCGGGCCCAAAGGCAGCCGACGGATGGGTGTTGTTGCGGTAGGGCACCCGGGGTTGGACGAAACCACCGCCGGGGTTGGGCACGTACACCCCCCGCTGGGCGAACTGGTCGAACTCGGGCAGGTTGGCGCCGTTGCCGATGGGGGCGACCGGGATGCGCAGCAAGATGGCCTCGTGCACCACTTCTTCGGTGGTGCGAGACGAGGTCCACTCCTTGATGGCCCCGGCTATGGACTCCCCGGCGGCGATGCGTCCGCCCATGGTGGAAAGCTGGGGATCGTCGGCCCACTCCGGGTGGCCGACCAGCACGGTGAAGTCCTGCCACTGCTGGCCGGTGAACACGCAGAACCCCACGGAGCCATCCCGGGTGGGCTCCACCGAAGGCACCTCCAAGAGGGCCTTGGTGTCGTAGTCGCCGGTGAACGAACCCCACAGCGTCTGCACGTTGGTGCAGGTGGGGGTGATGGTTTCCAGCAGGGAGAGATCCACGTGGTCGCCCTGTCCGGTGCGGCGGGCCCGGCGCAGCGCGGCGGTGGCCGCCACCGCCGCGGTCACCCCGCCCATCCACTCGCCTATGCGCCCGCCGGCATTGAACGGGGTCCGCCCCGGTTGGCCCCGGGTGGCGGTCGATCCGGCGATGGCCATGAGCGTGAATTCGTTGGCCGGGCGCCGGCTCCACGGGCCTCCCCGCCCGAAATTGGACACCGACACCATGGTGGCGTCGGGCCGCCGCTCGGCCAGTGCCTCCCAGCCCACGCCCATGGCCTCAAATTCGCCGGGCTCGGACCGCTCAACAACCAATTCGGCGGCGGCGTACAGCTCCAGCAGCCGGGCGCGCCCCTCTGCCGTCCGGTAGTCCAGCGCCACGGATCGTTTGGTGGTGTTCAAGAACCCGAACAGCGGACCGTGGTCGTCGATGGGGGCGTAGGAGGCCGAATAGCCCCGCAGCGGGTCGCCGTCTGGCAGCTCTACTTTCACCACATCGGCCCCCGCGTCGGCCAGCAGCTTGGTGGCATAGCCACCGGCGATGCCCCAGCCCAGATCGACTACTCGAACCCCGTCCAACGCTGGCTGTCCGACCATGAGGTTGTGAGGCTACCCGACTTGCGAACTACCGTCGGGGCCGATGGGCGACGACAAAAGTGGTGCAGTGGATCAGCCTCGGATTGAGGCCGCGGTACGGGAGATCCTGGCCGCCATCGGCGAGGACCCGAACCGAGACGGCTTGTCGGATACCCCCGCTCGGGTGGCCCGCATGTACGCCAAGATCTGCGGGGGCCTGCACGAAGACCCCGCATCCCACCTGACCCGCCAGTTCGAAGCCGATCACGACGAGATGATCCTGGTGCGCGACATCCCCCTGTACTCGCTGTGCGAACACCACCTGATCCCGTTTCTGGGCAAAGCCCATGTGGGCTACATCCCCAACAAGGACGGTTGCATCACCGGGCTGTCGAAGTTGGCCCGGGTGGTGGACGGGTATTCCCGGATGCCCCAGGTCCAGGAGCGCCTCACCACCCAGATCGCCGATGCCATCGAAACTGCCCTCAACCCCCGGGGCGTGTTGGTGGTGGTGGAGGCCGAGCACCTGTGCATGTCGATGCGGGGCATCCGCAAGCCAGGGGCCAACACGGTTACCTCCGCGGTCAGAGGCCTGTTCCGGACCGACATCGCCACCCGAGCCGAGGCCATGAGGTTCATCGACCGCTGAAAACCGTCCAGAGGCCTACTCGCATAGGGCAGCCCCAAAATGCAGGGGTACTCTGAGACGGTGGAGTCATCGGCAATGGTCATGGGCATCTTGAACGTGACCCCCGACTCATTTTCGGACGGCGAGCGGTTCCTAGCGCCCGAGGCAGCCGTGGACCATGGTCGCCAGTTGTTCGAGGAGGGCGCCGCAGTGGTGGACGTGGGCGGCGAGTCCACCCGCCCGGGTGCCAAGCCAGTGTCGGTTGACGAAGAGCTGGCTCGGGTAGTGGATGTGGTGGCCGGTTTGGCCCCCCACGGCCGAGTCTCCATTGACACCACCAAGCCCGAGGTGGCCCGGGCCGCGGTGGCCGCGGGGGCCGAAATCCTCAACGACGTCTCGGCCTCACTGCACGAAGTTGCTGCTGAGCTGAACGTGACCTGGATTGCCGTCCATCGCCAGGGCACGCCGGCCACCATGCAGATCGCCCCTCAATACGCCGATGTGGTTGCCGATGTGGTTGGTTTCTTGGCTGAGGCCGTTGAACGGGGACGAGCCGCGGGAGTTCCCGAGGTATGGGTCGATCCGGGAATCGGCTTCGGCAAGACCACCGACCACAACCTGGAACTGCTGGCCAACTTGCAGCAGTTCACCATGGGGGGAGCACCGGTCGTGCTCGGCGCCAGCCGCAAGCGCTTCATCGGGGAGATGCACGCTATGAGCGATGGCAGTGATCTGGCGGAGGTGTCGACCGGCGACCGGCTAGAGGGGTCGCTGGCTGCCGCAGCCTGGGCATACGCCCAGGGGGCAACGGTTGTTCGGGCCCACGACGTGGCCGCCACAGTTTGCGCTATGAAGGTGGCGGCGGCGTGAAGGGCAAGTGGGCGGCCGGCATCTGTCCCCGGAACTTCTATTGGATCATGAAGGATCGCCTGGCGATTTGCGAGCGCCCGGGAGGTCGGGGGGATAGCCACCGCCGGGTTCGGCGCACCGAGGAGATCAACTGGATCCGCCAGCAGGGTTTCACCCGGGTTGTGTCGTTGATCCCGTCCACTCACAACCTCCACAACTACAGCGAGCAGAACATCGCTTGGAGCCACTGGCCCATCGCCGACAACGAGGACTATCGGACGCGGCTCGAACCGCTCTTCGTTGAGTTGCACTCTCTTTTGGCCAGTGGGGAGAAGCTGCTGGTCCACCGCCGGGCGCTGGGTGACGTGGTGTGCGGGTTCATGGCCGGATACCTGCTGTGGACCGGGATGGTTCCCAGCGAATCGCAGGCGGTGGTGGTGGTGGAGAAGATGACCGAACGCCCTGTCGGCTCGGTGGGCCGCCGCATCGTCAACGCGGCCGCCGCCCTGCCCAAGCCGGAAGCGCGCCTTTCCGCGGTCGTTGAGGACGAAGAGGAGTCCAGCGGCGATGACTGAGGATTGCCTGCAACTTCGCGGCCTTCGGGTTATGGCCCTGTGCGGCGCGCTTGCTGAAGAGAGGGTTCGGGCTCAGCCGTTCGAGTTGGATGTGGACATCGGTGCGGATCTGGCACCGTCAGGTCGAACCGACGACTTGGGCGACACCATCGATTACGGCGAGGTGTGCGCGGCGGTATGCGCGGCGGCCGAGGGCGGGCAGTTCACCCTCATGGAGGCCATGGCCCAGAGGGTGGCCGAGGTTTGCCTGGAGGCCGACGCACGGGCGCGTTGGGTTGCCGTCGAGGTCCGAAAGCTGCGGCCCCCGGTGCCCCAGCATTTGTCCACCAGCGGGGTCCGCATCACCCGCGCTCGCCAATGACCAGGGCTTTTCTCGGCATTGGATCGAACTTGGGGGACCGGTTGGGGTATCTCAAGGGCGCGGTGGCGGCAATCGACGACTGTGTAGCGGTCTCCGGTGTGTACGAAACCGAGCCAGTAGGAGGCCCTGAACAGGGCCAATATCTGAATGTGGTGGCCGAACTGGACACTCATCGCTCGGCTCGGGGCCTGTTGGAGCTGTGCCGGGCGCTGGAGGCGTCGGCTGAGCGAGTGAGAAAAATACGCTGGGGCCCCCGTACGCTGGACGTCGATGTGCTTTGGGTCGACGGGGAGACCGTGGACGAGCCCGATCTGGTGGTGCCCCATCCCCGGATGTTCGAGCGGTCGTTCGTGATGGTGCCCTTGGCGGAGTTGGCTCCCGATCTGGTCGAGGGGTGGACTGATCCCGCCGATGGTGATTGCCGCAGACTGGGCGATTGGGATGAGCTTGAGCCCGAAACGAGCGAGGGTATTTCGTGAGCGCCGTTACCCAGATCCCCGTGGTTGAACAGGTGTCAGAGCTGCGGGCCGCCTTGGATGCCGCCCGCCGCGATGGCGGCTCAGTCGGCCTCGTGCCCACCATGGGCTATCTCCACGAGGGCCACCAGTCGCTGGTGACCCGTTCGGCGAGCGAGAACGACCTGACCGTGGTGAGCATTTTCGTCAACCCGCTTCAGTTCGCCGAGGGAGAGGACTACGGCACCTATCCCCGGGACTTGGACCGGGACCGGGAGATGTGCGCGGCCGCGGGGGCTGGGTTGATCTTCGCTCCCACCACTGAGGAGATGTACCCCCAGAATCCAGTCACCGCAGTGACGGTCAAGGGGCTCAACGCCTTACTCGACGGCCGCTTCCGACCCACCCATTTCGATGGCGTCACCACCGTGGTGGCCAAGCTGTTCGCGTTGTTCGGGTCGGGGCGGGCCTATTTTGGGGAGAAGGATTACCAGCAACTAGCGATAATCCGTCGAATGACCGCCGATTTGTCCTTTCCGGTGGAGGTGGTGGGCTGCCCTACCTTCCGGGAGCCCGACGGTCTGGCGATGTCCAGTCGGAACGTCTACCTGGAGCCCGATGAGAGGCCAGCAGCCACCGTATTGTGGCGGTCGCTCCAAGCCGGGCGGGACGCGGTCGTGCAGGGCAGCCGCGACCCCGACGAGGTGGAGGCCGTTATGGCCGCGGTGCTGGCCGCCGAGCCCAAGGCGTCTTCCGACTACGCCACAGTGGTCGATGCCGCCACCCTGGATCGACCCGATGTGCTGGACGGCGAACTGCGTCTGCTGGTGGCCGCCCACCTGGGCCGAGCCCGTCTTATTGACAACATCGGAGTTGACTGTGGCCGACTTTGACCCTCCGATGAAAGAGGTGAAGGCCGCGGTCGAGCTGGCGTTGGCCGAGGATGTGGGGCCACAGGGCGATCTAACCTCGTCCCTCATCCCCCCTGGAGAAATCACCGCGGAGATGACCGCTCGAAACGCTGGTCGCCTTGCGGGGCGAGCCTGCGCCACCGAGGTATTCCGCCAAGTGGATCCCTCGGTGACGGTGGATTGGCAAGCCACCGACGGCGACCCGGTGGCCGCTGGTCAGACGCTGGCCGTGGTCGCCGGGCCCCGGGCCTCCGTTCTGACCGCGGAGCGCACTGCATTGAACTTCTTGAGCCACCTGTCGGGTATCGCCACCGAAGTATCCCGGTACGTTGCGGCCGCGGCGTCGGTCGATGGGGGCCGCGCCCGCATCCGAGACACCCGCAAGACCACGCCCGGTCTGCGGGTGTTGGAGAAGGCCGCGGTTCGCGCCGGCGGGGGCGACAACCATCGGATGGGGCTGTCGGAATGGGTCATGTTCAAAGACAACCACCTGGTGGGGATGTCCATTGCCGACGGGGTGGCGGCCGCCCGCCAGAGCTGGCCAGATCGCATTGTCCACGTGGAGTGCGACCGCATCGAACAGGTTGATGAGGCATTGGCTGCGGGGGCCGATGCCCTGCTGCTGGACAATATGACTCCCGAGGAAGTGCGGGCCTGCGTGGCCCAGGCTGCCGGACATGGCGCCCTCCTAGAGGTGAGCGGCGGCATCACCCTGGAGACGGTGGCTGAGTACGCCGCCACCGGCGTGGACTTCATCTCGGTGGGCCGCATCACCAACTCGGCTCCGGTGCTTGACATCGGGCTTGATGTTGGCAATGTTCAGATCACCGCAGAAGAGGAGTAGACAAGGGTCTTGCTGGTGAAGTCGAGGCCCTCTTTGGATGTTTCGATCAGCGCACAAGAGGAGTAAACAGGGGTTCCTATGCTGTTGGCCCTCGACATCGGCAATACCCAGACGGTGGTCGGCCTGTACGAGGCCGAACGGGCCGAGGACTGCCGGGCCGAAGATGGGCTGATCGAGAATTGGCGGCTGTCCACCGTTCACGAGCGCACCCCTGACGAGGTGGCTGTTTTGCTGCGAAGTCTGCTGGACAGCGTCGACGTGGTCATGGAGGACGATCTGACCGGGGTGGCGGTGTGCTCCGGGGTCCCCCAGATCCGCGAGAGCGTGCGGATGATGGTGCAGCGCTACTTCGAGTTCGAGCCGGTGGTGATCGAACCGGGCACCCGCAGCGGTATCCCCATTTTGTACGACAACCCCCGCGAGGTGGGCGCCGACCGCATCGCCAACGCGGTGGCCGCCCACCACCTCTACGGCGGCCCCGCAGTGATCGTCGATTTCGGGACCACCAACAACTTCGACGTGGTCTCCGAGGCCGGCGAGTTTATGGGCGGGGCCATCGCACCGGGAATCGAGGTCAGCCTGGAAGCGATGGTGGGCCGAGCGGCTGCTTTGGGCCCGGTGGCGCTCACCGAGCCCCGCAGCGTGATCGGCAAGACCACCATAGAGTCGATCCAATCGGGCGTCATCTACGGGTTCGTTGCCCAGATCGACGGCTTGGTTACCCGCTTCGCCAAGGAGCTGGACGGCGAGGCGATCGTGATCGCCACCGGTGGGTTGGCCCACCTCATCGCCCCGTTGTCGGACACCGTCCAATACGTCGAGCCTTACCTGACCCTCCACGGCCTGTGGCTGGTCCACGGCCGCAACCAGTAGGCCGACCGGTGAGCGTTCCCTACCGGTTCGAGACCACCGCAACCGCCTCTGATTGCCACCAACGCCACGGCGATATCGAGGCCGGCACCGAGACCGGCCAGACGGTGGCGGTGGCTGGGCGGATCATGCTGCGGCGAGTGCAGGGCAAACTGGCGTTCGCCACGCTTCAAGACGCCACCGGGCGCATCCAGCTGTTTGCCCCGGCCAAGGTCACCCCCGACTACGACGGGTTCTGTGACCTGTCATTGGGTGACTGGGTTGGGGTAAGCGGCGAGGTTATGAAGACCCGGAAGGGGGAGCTGTCGGTCAAGGTGGAGCAGTGGGAACTCCTGGCCGAGGCCCGGCGGAGCTTCCCCGACAAATGGCATGGGCTGACTGACCCCGACATCCGGTTCCGCCAGCGCTATGTGGATCTGTGGGTGACCGAGGAGGCCCGCCAGACCTTCCGGCTGCGCTCGGAGATGATGTCGCTCACCCGCCGCTGGCTGGAGGATCGGGCGTTCATCGAGGTGGAGACGCCGGTGTTCCACCCGGTGCCCGGCGGCGCCCTGGCCCGGCCGTTCAGCACCCACCACAACGCGCTGGACATGGACCTCTTCTTGAGGATCGCGCCGGAGCTGTACCTGAAGCGGCTGGTGGTGGGGGGTCTGGAGCGGGTGTACGAGATCGCCCGGGTGTTTCGCAACGAGGGAATCTCCACCCGTCACAATCCCGAGTTCACCATGCTCGAGCTGTACTGGGCCTATGCCGACTACGGCGACATCATGGAGCTGGTCGAGGAACTCGTGGCCCATTTGGCGCTGGAACTGAAGGGCACCACCCAGATCAGCTACGGCGGTCGGGACTTGGACTTGACCCCGCCGTGGCCCCGGGCCCGGTTTGTCGACCTGCTGGCTACCCACAGCGGTCTGGATGTGGACCTCGACACCCCGCTGGCCGAATTGCGATCGCACTGTGCCGACCGGGAGATACCGGTGGAAGACCGCTGGGGGCCGGGCAAGCTCCTCTTGGAACTCTATGAGAAGACCACCGAGGCCGAGTTATGGGGCCCGGTGTTCGTGTGCGACTACCCCAAAGAGGTTTCGCCGC
>JAJDTA010000209.1 GCA_022827405.1 Acidimicrobiia bacterium | reverse complement strand
GGTCGAGCTCGGGGTGGCCCAGGGTGCCGAGGATGTCGCCGTCGGGCTCCACCACCAGCTTGGCGCCGGCATTGGGGCCCTCGATGACGGTGGCCAGCGCCACCGGCCGCTCATCGACGATGATGTCGCGCAACCGCTCGTAAAGCTCGGCCACCGCTACCAGTCCAGTGGCTCGATGAACAGATGGATGGTGCCCCCGCAGGTAAGTCCCACGGCGAAGGCCTCGTCGTCGCTGTAGCCAAAGCTGACCATGCGCCGCTCGCCGGTTTCGAGGATGTCGAGGGCCTCGCCCACCACCGCGCCTTCCACGCAGCCTCCCGAAACCGATCCGATCACATCGCCGTCGTCGCTGACGGCCATGGCCGCGCCGGGATCACGGGGGCCGGAGCCCTCCACGTTGACCACCCGGGCCAGCGCCACCCGTCGGCCCTCGGCCTTCCAGGCATCCAGGTCGGCCAATATCTCTTTCATATTCCTGCTCCGATGATGGCGTTGGGCTGGGCGGAGGCCCGGTCGTCGGCCAGCACGTCGGCCAGGCGCTCTAAAGAATGCAGCGAATGGCCCTCGATGAAGTCGTCGACGTAGGGCAGGGCGGCGGCCATGCCCTGGGCCAGGGGCTGGTAACCGGGGGTGGCCTTCAGCGGATTCACCCACACGAGTCTATGGGTCACCCGGTGCAATCGGGACATCTGCTCGGCCATCACCTCGGGGCTGCCCCGGTCCCAGCCGTCGCTCAAAACGACCACCGTGGCCCCCCGGGCCATGCCCCGGATACCCCACATCTCGTTGAACTCGGCCAGAGTGTCGCCCAGCCGGGTGCCGCCCGACCAGTCGCTCACCGCATCGGCCGCCGCGCCCAGCGCCCGATCGGGGTCGTGCGACGACAGTTCCCGGGTGATCCGGGTCAGCCGGGTGCCGATGGTGAACACCTCCACCCGGCGGCGCCCAATCACCGCGGCGTGGACGAAGCGGATGAGCGCTCGGGCGTAGGACTCCATCGACCCGGAGATGTCCAGCAAAAGCACCACCCGGCGCAGCCGCTGGCCCGGCTCGGTGTACCAGCGGCGCACCGGCTCCCCTCCGCTTCGGATGGCGGCTCGCACCGTGCGCCGCAGTTCGGGGTGACCGGCGGTGCGATGGGTGCGGCGGCGGCGGGACCGACGGGTGCCGCCGATGCGAGCCATGGCTGCCATAAGCCGGTGGGCCTCAGTAAGTTCCTCGTCGCTGTAGTCGGCGAAGTCCTTTTCGCGCAGCACCTCGTGGCGGCTCCACCGCAGGGTGAGCGACGGGTCGGCGGGGTCGTCCTCCCCTCCGTCGTCGTCGGCATCGTCGTCGTCGTCGTCAACCACCAGGGTGATGGGTTGGGTCACCTCCATTATCGGGGTGGCCACCAGCTGCTGTCCGCCGTAGTAGGCGTCGAAGATCTTGTCGTAGATCTCGATGTCGTCGGGCTCGGTGACCAGGGTGGCCCGGCCAGCCCAGTACACCGAGCTGCGCTGTTCCATGCCCACCGCGCCGAGTGCTTGGTAGTAGTTGACCGACGACCCCACGGCCACATCGATGCCGGCGCCCCGCAGCGCGTTGACGAAACCGACGGCTACTTCGTCAGCCCGCACGGGCGATGGCCTGTTCGATCAGACCGCCAATGCCCTGGTCAACCACCCGTTGCTGGTCTTCCCGGTACTTCAGCACCGAGCCCAGGCTGGCCTGGGTGATCTCCGGAGTCAGCTCGGCTGCACCGAGGCGGCCCAAGGCCAGGCTCCAGTCGATGCTCTCGGCCACGCCGGGCGGCTTGTACAGGCCCAGCTCCCTGAACGCGGCCACCGCGGCGGCCACCTGGCGGGCCAGCAGCTCGCTCACCCCGGGCGCCCGCCGCCCGATGATGGCCACCTCACGCTCGAACTCGGGGTGCTCCACCCAGTGGTACAGACAGCGCCGCTTGAGGGCGTCGTGCACGTCGCGGGTGCGGTTGGAAGTGATGATCACCCGTGGCGGGGTTGCCGCCGCGAACCGGCCGATCTCGGGCACGGTCACCGCATAGTCCGACAGGATCTCCAGCAGGAACGCCTCGAACTCGTCGTCGGCCCGGTCGACTTCATCAATCAACAGCACGGGGGGCGGGCCCTCGGTGGCGGCGATGGCCCGCAGCAGGGGGCGCCGAATGAGGAAGCGCTCGGAGTAGAGCTCGTCTTCTAGGGCGTCGGCCGTCTCCTGGGTGGCCCCGCCAGTGGCCTCTGCGGTGCGCAGATGCAAGAGCTGGCGGGAGTAGTCCCACTCATACACCGCCTGGGCCACGTCTATGCCCTCGTAGCACTGGAGGCGGATCAGCTCGGCATCGGTCCAGGTGGCCAGCGCCTTGGCGGTCTCAGTCTTGCCCACCCCAGGCTCGCCCTCCAGCAGCAGGGGACGGTTCAGGGTCATGGCCAAGAACACGGCCGTGGCCAACCCCTCGTCGGCCAAGTAGTCGCAGCTCTTCAATCCGTCGGCCACCTCGGCGGCCGAAGAGGGTTGTGAGCCCAGAGGCTGGTCTTTAGCGTCCAGCGGCTTCGAGCGCCCGGCGGGTGAGCACCCGGGCGAGGTGTTCGCGGTACTCGGGTCCGGCGTTCAGGTCGGATGGCGGGTTGGTTCCCTCAGCAGCCGCTTCGGCGGCGTCGGAGGCTGACGCGCCCCCGGCCAGGGCGGCTTCCACGCCAGCAGCCCGGACAGGCGTGCTGTCCATGTTCACCAAGCCCACGCCGGAGTTGCCGTTGGCCACGATGGCCGACACGCCCACGATGGCCCAGTCTTGGGCCCGGCGGTTGAACTTCTGGAAGCCCCACGTGGCGTCGGGCATCTTGGGCACCCGGATCTCGGTGAGGAGTTCGTCGTCGCCCAGAGCGGTCTCCAGGAAGCCGGTGAAGAAGTCGTCTATTGCGATCTCCCGCTCGCCGCCCGGTCCCCGAGCCACCAGGGTGGCCCGCATGGCCAGCATCACCGACGGCAGGTCGGAGGCGGGATCGCCGTGGGCGATGGAGCCGCCGATGGTGCCCCGGTGGCGCACCTGGGGGTCGCCGACGTGGCTGGTGGCCTCGGCCAACAGCCCGGCCTGCGACTGCACCAGCTCGCTGGTCTCCACGTCGCGGTGGCGGGTGAGGGCGCCGATGGCCAGATGGTCGCCAGCGTCGCTGATATAGCTGAGGTCGTCGAGGCGGCCGATGTCCACCAGCACCGCGGGGGTGGACAACCGCAGCTTCATCAACGGCAAAAGCGAGTGGCCGCCGGCCAGCAGCTTGGCCTCGTCGCCGTGCTCGGCCAGCGCAGCCAGCGCCTCTTCGGCCGATCCGGCCCGGATGTAGTCGAATGCCGCAGGAATCATGACGAGGCCTCCGCGCAGTGCAAAACGGCTTTGACGATGTTGTGGTACCCGGTGCAGCGGCACAGGTTGCCCTCGAGCCCGATGCGGACTTCTCGCTCGGTGGGGTCGGGGTTCTCATCCAGCAGCGAGACCGCGGCCATAACCATGCCCGGCGTGCAATAGCCGCACTGGAGGGCGTGGCACTGGCGGAATGATTCCTGCATGGGGTGCAGCACATCGCCGTCGGCCAGGCCCTCAATGGTCAAGAGGTCTTGCCCGTCGGCCTGCACAGCCAGCATGGTGCAGGATTTCACCGACTCGTCGTTCACATGGATGGTGCAGGCGCCGCACGAGGAGGTGTCGCACCCAATGTTGGTGCCGGTAAGGCCAACCACGTCGCGGATGTAGTGAACCAGCAGCGTTCGCGGTTCCACATCATGCGAATGGCTGTCCCCGTTGATGGTGACCGTTACTTCCACGGCATCTCCCTAGTTGTCTTCCGGGTCCGCGAGGAAATCTAGTACACCCACCCCCTCTCAGGTCACGCCGGAGGCCAACCCGCTGCCCGTCGGCAACTCAGGCCGGGCGCCAGGCGAGGAGGGTGAAGGGGCCTTCGTCGTCGGTGTGGTCTTCGAAAGCCAACTCGATGGGCTGTCCGGGGGTTGGCTCGTCGTCGCTTTGCCAGGTGGCGGGCAAGCACAGGTCGTCCTGTTCGTCGAGGCGGCCCAGCACCACGGTGTAGGGGGAGGCGAAACCGGGCAGAAAGGCGTGGTGGTTCACCACCCAGCTCTCCACCGTGGCCCGGCCCGACAGCGGGGTCCACGTGTACTCGAAGGAGCCGCAGCGACCGCACATGGCCCGGGCCGGCCACCGCCACGCGCCACACCGGTCGCAGCGCTGCAACTCGAAGCGGTGCTGGTTGACGCGCTCCCACCACGGCGCTGAATCCCGCTCGGGATAGGGCCGGGGCTTGGGGGTTTGGTCGGCTGGGCGATCTACCGCAGTCATCGACTCCAGACTGTCACACTCCCCCTCTAGAGTGAGCCCAAGTCTTACCCGAGTCTTCGACCGGCATATCTTGTGATGGGGACGAAGCGGATGCAGTTGCGTTGACATGTTGATGGATCGGGCAGCAGCCCATCAGCGGACGACGCGAACGCTGATGGCCTCGGTGATTCCCACCACCGCGGCCATGGCATCGTCGTTTTCCGCCGCGGCAGTTCTGGGCAAGGAGATCACCGGAAGCGAGACGCTGGCTGGGCTGGCCGTGGCCTCGATGCAGGTGGGCAGCGTGTTTGCGACGGTCCCCCTGGCCCGCCGAATGGCCCGATTGGGCCGGCGCCGGGGAATGGTGGCGGGATGGTCGATAGGGGCGGTGGGGGCCTCGCTGGCCTTCGTGGCCGCGGTGGCCGACTTCTATCCGCTGCTGGTGGTGGGGATCCTCGGCGTCGGCGCGGGAAACGCCACCAACTTCGCGGCCCGCTTTGCCGCAGCCGACCTGGCCCCAGAGGACCGTCGGGCTCGGGCTATTGGGATGCTGGTGTGGGCGGCCACGGTCGGAGCGGCCCTTGGCCCGACCATCGCCTTGGGTCCTGCGGCCGACCTGGCCCGATTCGCCGGCCTTCCAGAATTGTCCGGCCCCTACCTGCTGGGCCTTGTGCTCTTCATCATCGGTCTGACCGCTACCCAGCTTTGGCTGCGCCCCGACCCGCTGGAAGTGCTGGGGACAATCGGCGCCGATACCGTGCGCCCCGCCTCACCAATGGTGGTGGGACGCCGAATCGCCACCGTGCCCGCCGCCCGCTTGGCGGTCATCGCCATGCTCACCGGCCAAGCCGTGATGGTGGGGGTCATGACCATGACGCCGCTCCACATGGAAAACGGCGACCATCAACTACGGGTGATCGGCTGGGTCATCTCAGTCCACGTCATCGGGATGTACGCCTTCTCCCCCATTGTGGGCTGGCTGGTCGACCGAATGGGGTCTCATCTGATCATCGGTTTGGGCGGGGTGACCCTGTGCATAGGGGCCGAGACGGCGGCCCACACCAGTGCCGAAGACAGCCTGGGCATGTTCGTCGGCCTGATGTTGGTCGGTTTGGGCTGGAGTTTCGGGCTGATCGCGGGCAGCGCCATGCTCACCGGCGCCTTCCCGGTTGGACAGCGGGTGGAGGTGCAAGGGGGCGCTGATTTCATTATGACCACCAGCGGGGCGGTGGCCGGGCTGGGGGCCGGCGCGGCAGTCGAGGCGGTCGGCTTTCACCTGCTGAGCCACTGGGCCGGGCTGAGCGCCCTATTGCTGGTGGCCGCAGCAGCCGCGGCCTGGTACACCGCCCGTCAAGAGCGCGCCGATCGGGTCAGCTATCGCGGCGCAGGATGAGGGCTGAGGAGTTGCCGGCCACATAGCCGGGCTGGCCGGTGGACACGGCCACCTCCGCATTGGGCACTTGGAGCGGCCCGGCGGTGCCCCGGATCTGGCGGACGGCCTCGTGCAGATTGTTGAGACCATGGACATAGCCCTCCGACAGGAATCCCCCGTGGGTGTTCACCGGGACGCGGCCTCCGGGTGCGGTACCCCCGTCGGCGATGAAGGCCGCCGCCTCTCCCTTGGGAGCGAACCCGTAGTCCTCCACCTGGACCAGCACCAGATGGGTGAAGGCGTCGTATAGGGAGGCGTACTGCACGTCGTCGGGGCCAACGCCAGCCATGTCGTAGAGCCGGCGGGCCATCTTGGCGGCAACCGAGGTGGTCCAATCGTCTTGCACCCGGTTGCTGTGCATCATGTGGCCGCCGCCCCACGTCATCCCCGAGATCAGCACCGGAGACTGGCGCAGATCGCGGGCCCGCTCGGTGGTGGTGATCACCACCGCGGCGGCGGCATCGGTCTCCAAACAGCAGTCGAACAGCCGGAACGGCTCCACGATCCAACGGGAGGCCAAGTAGTCGTCCATGGTCATGGGGGCCCGCATCATGGCCCGCTCGTTGAGGGTGGCGTTGGCCCGCTGCTGGACGGCGATGCGGCCAAGGTCTTCTGAGGTCGTGCCCCAGCGGTTCATGTGGGAGCGGGCGAACATGGCGTACCACTGGGGCGGGGTCACCCAGCCGATGGGATGCTGGTACTGGGTCTCCACAATGGCCGGGGGCGGGCGGCCGGTGCCCCCCATGCGGTGCTCGGATCGGGCGTTGATCGCCCGCCACACCACGATGTGGCGGGCGTGGCCGAGAGCGGCCGCGCTGGCCGCATGGCCGACCACTGAGTGCGAGGTGGAGCCGCCGCCGAACTGGTCGCAGTACCAGGAGAGATCGTCGATCCCAAGGCACTGGGCCACGATGGAGGCGGTGATCGAGTCCTGTACTTGGTGGCAGGCCACCCCGTCGATGTCCTCCCGGCGCAGACCGGCGTCCTCGATGGCGGCCATGATCGCCCGCAGCGCCAGGGTGAGGGTGCTCACCCCCGAGTTCTTGGACAACTCGGTGATGCCGATCCCCGCGATGGCGGCCTTGTCGCGAAAGGGATGCTCGCTCACCTTCGCGAGACTAGAGCGCTACCGCTAAGTTCAGCGGCGTGAACGACTATCCCATCCACGTTGGCAGCATGCTCTTCACTCTGGTGGACCCCAATCCGGGCCACGAGAAGGAGTACAACCGCTGGTACGAGCGAGACCACTTCTAC
>JAJDTA010000116.1 GCA_022827405.1 Acidimicrobiia bacterium | reverse complement strand
CCCCTCGGGTACGGGCCGGTGGACAACCACCTCCTCTGAGCGCCCCGCACCCTGGACCAGAGAGCCCTGGGCTCGGGCCTCCCCCACGGCATCGGCCATGAGCCTGATCAACTCAGGCAGGCCCGTCCCCGTCACCGCAGAAATGCACAGGGCCCCGGGCGGGGGATCCAGATGGCCCACATCGGCTCTTGAGCCCACCACGATCCGAGGCCGCTCCAGCAGCTCAGGGCGGTAGGCACCCAATTCCTCGAGCAGCACCCGCTCCTGCTCGGCGGGCGAGACTTCCTCCACCGAGGCCAGGTCTGCCAGTACCACCAAGACCCGAGCCCGCTCGGTGTGGCGCAAAAAGCGATGGCCAAGACCGCGGCCATCGCTGGCCCCGGCGATAAGGCCGGGAATGTCGGCCACCACCATCTCGAAGTCATCGCCAGTGCGGACCACTCCCAAGTTGGGCTCAAGGGTGGTGAACGGGTAATCGGCGATTTTGGGACGGGCCGCAGAGATGCGGGAGATCAGCGTGCTCTTGCCCGCGTTGGGAAAGCCGATCAACGCCACATCGGCCAGCAGCTTCAGCTCCAGCCTCAGCCAGTGCTGCTCCCCGGCCTCGCCCTGCTCGGCAAACGCCGGCGCCCGGTTCTGATGGGTGGAAAAGCGGGCATTGCCCTGGCCCCCCTGGCCTCCTGAGGCGGCCTGCCAGCGCACCCCGTCGGCCGCGAGATCGGCGAGCGGCTCCCCGCCTTGGTCTTTGACCGAGGTTCCCACCGGAACCCGCACGATGGCGTCATCGCCCGATGCTCCGTGGCGGCGCTTGCCCTGACCGTGGCGGCCGTTGCCCGCTCGGCGATGGGGGTGGTCCTTGAACGCGATCAGCGAAGCCACATTGTGATCGGCCACCAGCCAGACGCTGCCGCCGTCGCCGCCGTCACCGCCGTCGGGGCCGCCTTTGGCCACATGGGCCTCGCGGCGAAACGAGACGCATCCCGCACCGCCGTCGCCAGCCCGCACGTTCAGGCCGCATTCGTCTACGAACTGGGACATCGCATCCCAGCCTGCCAGTCAGTCGGTGATGACGTCGACGAGCTTGCGGCGGCGCCGATGGCCGAACTTGACCCGCCCGTCGGCGGTGGCGAACAGGGTGTCGTCGCGGCCGCGCCGGACGTTATCCCCAGGATGGATGCGGGTTCCCCGCTGGCGCACGATGATCGAGCCGGCGGTCACCTGGGTGCCGTCGAACACCTTGACCCCAAGGTACTGGGGATTGGAATCGCGGCCGTTGCGGGTTGAACCGCCGCCTTTGGTCTTGGACATATCCTGCTCCCTTTAGCGATTCGACTGGCTAGGCCTTGATGGCCGTGATCTGAATGCGGGACTTGTGCTGGCGGTGGCCCCACCGCCGACGCTGGTTGCTCTTGTTCTTGTAGGTGAAACCGTTGATCTTGCGGTCCTTGACCGAGTCCACCACCTTGGCGGTGACCTTGGCCTTGCCGAGCTGATCGGGAGCGGCGGTCACCGAGTCGCCGTCCACCAACAGCAGCGGGGTCAGCTCGACCTCAGAACCGGGCTCGCCCAGCAATTCCACGTCGAGCACCTGGCCCTGTTCCACTTTGTACTGTTTTCCGCCGGTGCGGATGACGGCATACACCTGATCAAGGCTACCTGTCTCGACGGGTTCTTACTAGCTGTCGGTCCAGCTCGAGGCCCCGCCCATCGCAGGTCGGGCAGGCCGTCGAGCACGACTCCAACAGCCCTTCACCGATGCGCTTGCGGGTCATCTCCACCAAGCCCAAATCGGAGATGTCGAGCACCTGGGTGCGGGTCTTGTCCCAGGCCAGCGACTCCCGGAAGACCTTCATGACCTCTTCGCGGTTGCCCCGCTTCTCCATGTCCACGAAGTCGATCACGATGATCCCGCCGATGTCGCGCAGCCGAAGCTGCCGGGGGATCTCCTGGGCCGCCTCCAGGTTGTTGCGAAACACGGTTTCCTCGAGGCTGGAGTCGCCCACGTTCTTTCCGGTGTTCACATCGATGACCGTGAGGGCCTCGGTGCTCTCGATAATCAGCGAACCGCCACCGGGCAGCCACACCTTCTTGTCCAGGGCCTTGAGGAACTGCTCGTGCACATGATGGCGCTCCAGCAGGCTCAGATGCTCGCTTTCGGCGTCGTAGTACTCAAGCCTCTCGACCAGCTCGGGAGCCACGCTGGACACGTAATCGTGTACCTCGTCGAAAAGGCGCCGATCGTCGATGTGAACCGAGCGGAAGTCCTGGTTGAACTCCTCTCGAATCACCCGAACCGCCATCTCCGGCTCCCGGTAGAGCAGCCCGGGAACCTGGCTCCGCTTGCTCAGGGCGTCGATCTTCTCCCACTGGGAGACCAGCCGCTTCACGTCGCGCTCCAACTCCTTGGCGGTGATGTTCTCCGCCGCGGTACGGACGATGATCCCGTGCTCTTCTGGCTTGCACCGGTCCAGCACCTTGCGAAGGCGCTTGCGCTCCTTGTCGGGCAGCCGCTTGGAGATGCCGTAGGTCTTGGAGTTGGGCACCAGCACCACGAACCGGCCGGGCAGCGAAACCTCCTGGGTCAGCCGGGCGCCCTTGTGGGCGATGGGGTTCTTGGTGACCTGGCACATAATGGTCTGGCGGGCCTCCAGCAGGTTCTCGATTCGGGGGGCACCTTGAGAGGTCTCAACGTCATCGGGATCGAACACCACATCACCTCGGTACAGCACCGCGTTCTTGGGCGTGCCAATGTCTACAAAGGCGGCCTCCATGCCGGGCAGCACATTCTGGACCCGGCCGAGGTAGATGTTGCCGTGGATCTCGCCCACATCGTCGGCGGGCCGGGAGACGAAGTGCTCGATCAGCGCCCGGCCCTCCACCACCGAGATCTGGGTGGCTTCGGGGCGAACCTGGACAAGCATCATGTAACGGCCCACCGGACGGCCCTTGCGGCGGCGGCCTCTTCGGCGCTCCAGAGTCTTCTCGTCGAGCTCCACCGGGCCGTCGGACACTTGGTGCTCCACTGGCTGCATAGGGCGGTTCCCACCCCCGCGTCCTCGGCCTCGGCCACCCCGGCGACGGCGGCGTTTGCGGCTCTGACCCGAACCTCCACCGGATCCGTCGCCTCCTGAACCTGAGCCCCCGCCCGAGCCCGAGTTACCCGACGTGCCCAATCCGTTGCCCGTGGGCGCGGGACGGGAATCGCCGATCTGGGGTTTGTTCTTCGGTGGGGAGGGCGCGGGGCGGGAATCGCCGATCTTGGGCTTTTGCTCGCTAGCTTTGTTCTCGGCTTGTTCGACTGTCCGCTCTTTCGAGTCGGTCATATTTGTAGTCCTTTCTCATTGCACACCAACCAGGGTGTGCTGAGCAGGGGCTGCGCCGACCTCAAGTGGCTCCAAGCGGGCGCCATCCTGCTCAATCCATTGACGAGTGCGCCGAATCAGTATCGGGCGATACACCGATTCGAAGGCGGCCAAGACCTCCGACGGGCGTGCTGCCCGCGGCTGGGTGCCCAAAGTGGCCAAGAGGCGGACCCCCCGGCTTGTCGGCTCACCGACCTCTAGGGCACACACCTGAGGGGCCAGATCGTCAGTGATCTGTTTGCCTTTGCGTTCTCGCGTGATCATAAGCGTAGTCGCATTGAGCACCCGATCCACCCATTGGGCGAGATCACCGGCGGTCACGTCGAGCAGTTCGATGTCCCAATCGCAGCTGGTGACCGCCTGCTGCAACGACATCGCTCCCGGTGCCAGCACTGCTCCCCCCGTGGCGGCGATCCCATCGGGCAGGGTGCTGACCAGGGCATCCAACACTTCGTCAACCGTGACGTCATCGCCCTTGAAGTCGACATCCAGATATTCGGCGTCCGACTCATAGCCGGTGGCCAGTGCCAGTCCGAAATGCAGTTTGGCCCGGGGCGAGAACCCTTCGGTTTGGGCCACAGGCAGCCCGGTTCGCCGCAGCGAGCGCTCCCAGATGCGGGCCACGTCCCGATGGCTGGTGAACCGGATCCGCCCCAATTTGCCGTACCGCAGCCTCACCCGAGTGCGCGCCGCCTGGTTCGGATTCATGACGAGGCCCTGGCGCCGACACCGGAGAGCTGCACGGCCACTGCCGCGGGAGGCTGGTACCCGGTGGGGACCTGGCCGGTGCCCTGGCTGCCCCCGGCCGGGGGAACAGCCGAGGCCACAATGTGCTCGATGCTGTAGCCGGTGCAGGCTCCGCAGTCATAGCACGGAGTCCAACGGCAGTCCTCCAGGCCCACCTCGTTAAGGGCATCGCGCCAGTCCTGCCACAAGAAGTCCTTGTGCAGGCCGGCCGAAATGTGATCCCAGGGCAGAACTTCGTCTTCGGTGCGGTGGCGGTGCACATACCAGTCCACCGATAGCCCGTGGCGGTCCATGGCCTGCGTCCAGCGCTCGTAGTCAAAGTGCTCGGACCACTCCTGAAAGGTGCCGCCCTGGCGCCAGACCTCTTCGATGACCCGGCCGATGCGGCGGTCGCCTCGGCTGGCGATGCCCTCCACCAGGCTGGCCTTGGGGTCGTGCCACTTCATCTGGACGCCCCGGTTCCGCTTGATGTTGTCGCGCAGCAAGAAGACCTTGCGCTGGAGCTCGGCCACCGTGTTCTGGCCGAACCACTGAAAGGGAGTGAACGGCTTGGGCACGAAGCCGCCCAACGACACCGTCACCGAGGGGTTCTTGGTGTGGGCCCGGCCCAGCTCCACGCAATTGCGGGCCAGCTCCCCGATGGCCAGGGTGTCCTCATCGGTCTCGGTGGGAAGCCCGGTGAGGAAGTACAGCTTCATGCGCCGCCACCCCTGGGAGAAGGCCGACTCCACTGCCCCGTAGAGGTCGCGCTCGTCGATGAGCTTGTTGATCACCTGGCGCATCCGCCACGACCCGGCCTCGGGTGCGAAAGTCAGCCCGGTGCGCCGGGCCCGTTGGATCTGGGCGGCCAGCCCCACGGTGAAGGCGTCCACCCGCAGGCTGGGCAGCGACACCGACACCTCGCCGGCGCCGCAGTCCATGGTGGCGGCCACCACCTCCTGGATTCCGCTGAAGTCGGCGGTGGACAGAGAGGTCAGCGCCACCTCGTCGTAGCCGGAGCGGGCCAGCCCGTCGGCCACCATGGTGCGGACCTGCTCGGCGGGCCGCTCCCGCACCGGACGGGTGATCATCCCCGCCTGGCAGAACCGGCACCCCCGGGTGCAGCCCCGGAATACTTCCACGTTGAGCCGGTCATGAACCACCTCGGTGAGCGGCACCAGCTGGTGCTTGGGATAGGGCCAGGCGGCCAAGTCGGCCACCGTGCGCTTTTCCACCACTTCGGGCACATCGCTATACCGGGGCGTGATCGACACCAGCGCCGGGCCGTCGTAGGCCACGTCGTAAAGCGATGGCACATACACGCCCTCAACGGCGGCCAGTTCCCGCAACACGGCCGGGCGCGACTTCTTGCCGGCCCTCTTCCAGTCGCGGACCACCGCGTTGATCTCAGAGACCGCCTCCTCACCGTCGCCCAACACGAAGAAGTCCACGAAGTCGGCTAGCGGTTCGGGGTTGTAGGTGCAATGCCCTCCGGCGCCGATCAGCAGGTCGCCCTCGGCCCGGCGCTCGGCTCGCACCGGCGCGCCGGCCAAGTCGATGCAGTTGAGCAGGTTGGTGTAAACCAGCTCGGCCGACAGATTGAACGCCAACACGTCGAAATCTGCCGCCCGCCGGTGGGTGTCCACCGAGAACAGTGGCAGGCCCGCTGCCCGCATCTCGGCCTCCATGTCCACCCAGGGGGCATAGGCCCGCTCGGCCACCGCGTCGTCCTGCTCATTGAGGATCTCATAGAGGATCTGAAGGCCCTGGTTGGGCAGGCCGATCTCGTAGGTGTCGGGGTAGGCCAGCAGCCACGCCACCTTCGACGGATGGTGCTCCGGTTGCACCATCCCGCCCTCGCCGCCGATGTAGCGCGCCGGTTTCGACACCTCGGGCAGCACCAGCTCCAATTCCGGCCAAAGCGACATCACCACCAATCTACCTTTGGCCGCTGAAACCGCAGAACCAGTTCAGACGAACCGGCGCATGCGAACGTTCAACACCAACCCGAGGCCGATGAGGGTGGCAATGGCCGACGAGCCGCCGTAGGACACCAGGGGTAGGGGAATCCCGGTGATGGGGGTAATGCCCAGGGTCATTCCCACCGCTTCAAACATCTGGAACAGAATCATGGCGAAGACCCCGGAGCAGATCAGCGCGCCGAACCGGTCTCGGGCCAGGCGGGCGGCTTGGAGTATCCGCAACAGCAAAATAGCGTACAGGCCCAGGGTGACGGCAGAGCCCACGAAGCCGAACTCTTCGCCGATCACGGTGAAGATGAAGTCGGTGTGCTGTTGGGGCACCAAGCCGCTCAGGGTCTGGGAGCCCTCGCCGTAGCCGGCTCCGTGTACTCCGCCGTTGCCGATGGCGATCTGGGCCTGGCGCTGCTGGAACCCGGCCTCGGTGATACCGCTGGTCGGGTCTACAAAGGTGCGAAGCCGGTTGGTCTGGTAGTCCGCCAGCATGTTGGAGTTGATCATCAGCACCACCAGCGTGGTGGCGATCAAGGCGATGCCGATGACCTGGCGGAAGCGGATGCCGCCAATCAGCAACAGCACGAACCCGATGAATACGTATATCAGCGCCGTGCCCACGTCGGGCTGGAGCAGAACCAGAAGGCCGGGCCACGCCACAATGCCCACGGCAAAAAACACCGGGGGGGCGGTCATGTGGTCTTCGTAGCGGGACAAGAACGCGGCCACCGCCACGATCACCGCGAGCTTCTGAAACTCCGAGGGCTGAAGCTGGAAATCACCGAATCGGAACCACGAACGGGCGCCGTTGACCTCTTCGCCCAGAGGCCCCAGCACCACGATCAGCGACAGAATCCCAACGCCGTAGATGGCCACCGCGAACTTGGCCAGCTCTCGATACGGAACCCACGCGGCGAACACCATCAGCAGCGCCCCGGCCACCGCGAACAGCGATTGCCGCTCCAAGAAGAAGGTGTCGAAGCTCTCCGGGTCTCGTCCCCGAGTGGTGCTGTATATGGCCCCCACGCCGATGGCGGCCAAACCAGCTGTAGCCAGAATCAAGAGCACGTCGATGTGCATCCACGGCGCGTACTGGCTGTTCCGGGAGTCCAACTCCCGGGAACGGCGCTCCTCCAGGGAGATGACCGCCATCAGGCTGGCCCCCCTGTTGAAGCCTCGACTCCATCTTCCTCGGTCTCCGCGCCTTCAACCGGCTCGGTCAGATCAGCGAGATCGTCGATGGTTCGCACCGCGGGCACCGAGTCGGTGGCAATGGGCTCTATCACCCGGCGGACCGCGGGCGCGGCCACCGATGCCCCGAAGCCCGACTCCTCCATAATCGCCACGACGACATACTCGGGGTCGGGATTGGGGCCGAAGGCGGCGAACAGCGAATTATCGGCCTTGCCCACCACCTCGGCGGTCCCGGTCTTGCCCGCCACCGACCACTCCTCATGGGGGAAACCGGCGAAAGCGAAATAGGCGGTACCGTCCACCTCGCTAGTCACTCCGAGCAGGCCGTCGAGGATCGGCCCCCGGATGGATTCGGGCAGGTAGACCTGGTTGAGCGTCCGGTCGCCAAAGGCCTGCACCACCTCTCCGGTGACCGGGTTCTCAACCCGGTCCACAATCTTGGGGGCGTACAGCGTTCCCCCATTGGCGAACGCGGCGTAGCCGTTGGCCAGCTGCAACGGGGTAGCGCCCAGCACGCCCTGGCCGATGGCCAAGACGATGGAGTCGCCGGTTCGCCAGGGCTCCCCGGCGGCCTCTGCCGCCGTTGGGGAGGGCACCCGGCCCACCCCCTCGCCGGGAAGCGCGATACCGGTCTGGGCGCCGAAGCCGAACAGCAGCGCCGCCCTCTGGATGCCCTCCCGATCGAATCGGTCGGCTCTATCCATGGTGTCGCCCAGGTAGTAGAAGTAAACGTCGGACGACACGGTTATGGCTCGGACCAGATCAACCGGCCCATAGATGGCCTCTTCGGCGTTCTTGAAGGTACACGAGGCGATCGACTCCTCTTCACAGGACGGCACCACGTAGACCCCGGCATCCTCGTAGAGGGTGCGCGTGTCCAGCACCCCCCGAGGCCCGATCACGCCGCCGTTCAGCGCGGCGTATGCGGTGAACAGTTTGAACGTGGACCCCGGGGGGTAGATGCCGGCCAGAGCCCGATTGTGCAGCGGCTGGTGGTTGTTGGGATCTTGAAGCTCTGCCCATCGATCCTCAGAGAAGCCGCTTACGAACTCGCTCGGCGAGTACGTGGGAAACGACGCCATCGCCAACACTCCCGCGCCGTTGGGGTCCAGCACCACCATGGCGCCGCCAGGGGCCTTGAAGGGGAGGTCTTCGGGGTCGTCCCGTTCTTGCTGACGGGCTTCGGCCAGACCGGCGAGCAGCTCTTGTTCGGCCAGGGCCTGAATGTCGATGTCCAAGGTGAGGTGGACATCGGCGCCGGCAACCGGATCGACCTGCTCGATCACCTGCACCGGATCACCGACGTTGTCCACCTCCAGCCGGGTGAAGCCGGGAACGCCTCTCAGCACCGACTCAAAGGCCGCCTCTATGCCGGTCTGTCCGATCTCGTCGTTTCTCCGATAGGTCTTGGGATCGTCGGCCACCAACTCGAACTGCTCTTCGCTGAGCAGGGAGACATAGCCCAGGACGTGGGCGGCCAAGTCGCCGTAGGGATAGGTGCGGACACTGCGGAGGTCGGTGCTCACCCCGGGAAACTCATCGGCCCGCTCCGCCAGGATGATCTCGAAGTTCTCGGTGACGTCGTCGGCCACCGGCACCGAATCGAGCGGGCCAAAGCGGGGATCGTCGAGCGCCTCGTTGATCTCGAACACCTTGGTGAGCCGGCCGGCCTGGCTGATCTCGGTGGCCAGGCGCAGAACCAGCTCCTCTTGTCCGTCGTCGTCGAACTCGGTGTCGAAGGTGAACCGGTCCACGGTCACCACCAACGACTCCCGGTTGTCCACCAGCACATTGCCGCTGCGGTCGAAGATGCGCCCCCGAGGGGCGGGTTCATA
Source organism: Acidimicrobiia bacterium (assembly GCA_022827405.1). Taxonomy (GTDB): domain Bacteria; phylum Actinomycetota; class Acidimicrobiia; order Acidimicrobiales; family Bin134; genus Poriferisocius. The sequence goes on along the minus strand of JAJDTA010000116.1, from coordinate 19,605 downwards.
CAACACCCGGATGGTGTTGGCCACCGCGATGTCCTCGAACTCCTCCGAGCTCATCACCTGGAGGTACCAAAGCCGGGCGGCCAGCACCCCGAAGGCCAATAGGGCCAACAGAGCCAAAAAGCTCAACCGCAAGCGGAGCGATTCGGGACTCATCGCTCTTCTCCCAAAAGAATGGGCCACGACCAGCGCCATAGTCCCAGAAGGGGCAGGCTCAGCACCAGGTTGTAGGCCGCAGCCACCCCCATAACCACGTACAGGCGGTCGGTATAGAGGTTGGCTTGGCCCAGCAGCTCGCCGAGCACCGCGTACACCAATAGCCCGCCGGCGGTTGCAACCGCGGCGACCAGCACGTTTATCCACCAGGCGCTGCGGAAGATCCGCTCTTCCAGCAGGCCGACGGCATAGCCCCACACGGTGTAGATGAGAGCGGAGAGGCCGAACAGCGTGGGCAGATACAGATCAATGCCCAAGCCGATGGCAAACCCGGCGACCGCCCCCCGCTCCGGCCCGCCGACGAGGCCCGCGGTGACGGCGATGGCCAGGGGAACCTCGGGGGCCACCCCGAGCACCCGCAGGTCGGAGAACAGCGCCAGATGGAGCACCAGCGCGGTCACCAAGAACAGGGTGCTTCGGGCGTACGCGCTGACGATGCTCATGCCCGTTGCGCCACCGAGTTGTCGAACCACACCCCTTCGTGGGCCACCACGATCGCCCTCATCATGATTCCTCGGCCAGGGGGTCGTAGAGCAGAACGGTCACGAAGCTCAGGTTGTCGGTATTGGCCGAGGGGTTCACGGTAAGTATCTGGAACAGGCGGGCCCCGTCGTAGTCGATCTCGGTGACGGTGCCGATGGGAATGCCAGCGGGATAGCGGCTGCGATCCACGCCGCTGGTGACAACCTCATCTCCGACGGCCACCTCGGTGTCGATCTCCAGTCCCTTGCCCACGATCAGGGGCCCTCCGCGGCCGCTACCCGAGGCCAGCGCCACGTCGTCGGTACCCACCACCAGCACACCCACCTCGAAGCCGGGGTCGGTGATCAACGCCACCCGGGAATGGCGACGACCGGGATCGCCGTCGATCCGGCCGACGAGGCCTCCCCTGGTGACCACCGGCATCCCGTTGCGGACCCCGTCTTCGGAACCCCGGTTGATCTGCACTGAGTAGCGGTCGAAGTTGCCCACATCGGCGGTCACCACTTCGGCGACCACGTTGGGGATGTCCTGCACATAGGGCAGGCCCAGCACGTCGAGCAGCGACTCCAAGCGGATGGCCGCGTCGGTGTCCAAAATCTGCTGAGCCTCGAGCTTTTGCAGCTCTTCGCTCAGTTCCTGATTCTCGGCCTCCAGTTCGTCATAGCCTGTTATGCCGGTCCAGGCGTCGCCCACTGGGTCGAACAGCCGATCGGCCCCCGAGCGCAACGGGGAGAACAGGTCGGTGAGGGTCTCCTCGGTGCGCTGGAGGGGCTCAAAGTCACGGGCGTCCAGGGTGAGCAGGGTCGCGGAGCTGAGCAGCAGGAATATGAGGGTGACTCGCGATCTTCTTGTGCGAGTGCCCGTTGCCACGGGGCCGATCCGAGCGATCAGTCGTACGACGACGAGAAGAGGAGCCCCTCGAGCGCGTCAAACTCCTCCAGCGACTGGCCCGAGCCGATGGCCACGGCGTGGAGGGGATTGGGCGCCAACCGGATCGGCATCCCCGTCTCTTCCTCGAGGCGAGGGGCGAGTCCGTTCAACAGGGCCCCGCCGCCAGCCAGCACAATGCCTGCCTCCATGATGTCGGCGGCCAGCTCGGGGGGAGTCTCGTCCAGCGTCACTTTGACCGCGTCAACAATCGAGCGAACCACCTCGGAGATGGCCTCGCGGACCTCTGAGGTGGAGGTGACCACGGTCTTGGGCAAACCGGTGACCATATCCTGTCCTCGAACCTCGGCGTAGCGATTCTCGCTGCCCGCCCAGGCCGATCCCAGCACCATCTTGACCTCTTCAGCCGTGCGGTTGCCGATGGTGAGGCTGTGCTCCTTCTTCAAGAAGGCAATGATGTCCTCGTCCATCCGATCGCCGCCCATCCGGATCGACTGGCCGGTGACCACCCCGCCCAACGAGATCATGGCCACCTCGGTTGTGCCGCCGCCGATGTCCACGATCATGTTGCCCGAGGCCTCTTGCACCGGGAGGCCGGCACCGATGGCCGCGGCCATGGGCTCCTCGATTATGTAGACCGGCTTCTTGGCCCCGGCGGAGACCGCGGCCTCCTGCACGGCCCGCTGCTCCACCGGAGTGATGCCGGAGGGAACACAGATCACCATGCGGGGCCGGGTCAATCGCCCCGGAGACACTCGCTGGATGAAGTACCGGAGCATCTTCTCGCAGATATCGAAGTTGGCGATCACCCCGTCTTTGAGCGGACGGATGGCTTGGATATGGGCCGGTGTACGGCCCAGCATCCGCTTGGCCTCGGTACCCACCGCAACGGGCATGCCGTTGCTGGTGACCGCTACCACGGAGGGCTCGTTGATGAGGATGCCCTCGCCGCGGACATATACCAGCGTGTTGGCGGTGCCCAGGTCTATCGCGACATCGCGGCCCACCAAACCGCTGCTGGAAGAGAACCGCCGCTTCGCCATGCCGTCAGGTTAGAGCAGACGACCCGAAATCGCACACCGGCCAAGAGGCTGTGTCCTATAGATCGGGTAATAGGGTCGGGCAGTAGGTCGGGTTACAGCTCGGGAAAGAAGATGGCGATCTCGCGCTCTGCGGAGTCGTTGCTATCGGAGCCGTGGACGAGGTTCTCGGTGACCTCCAAGCCGTAGTCGCCCCGGATGGTCCCCGGGGGGGAGTCCAGGGGGTTGGTGGCCCCCATCATGGAGCGGACGACGGCGTAGACGTCGTCGGGACCCTCGAGCACCAGGGCCACCGACGGGGAGCGGCCGATGAACGCCACCAAGTCGGGGTAGAACGGGCGGTCCACGTGCTCGGCGTAGTGGCGGGCGGCCAACTCGGCGTCGATGGTCAACAAGCGCATCGCCGCGATCCGCAGGCCCCGGGCCTCAAAGCGGGACAAGATGGCCCCCACCAGGCCCCTCTCCACCGCATCGGGCTTGCACAGCACCAGTGTCCGATTCACCGCCAGAACCCTACTTATCTCGACCCGTCAATCAACACGGCCAGAACCCTACTGATCTTGGGGCACGAGGTGAAGGCGGGCCGCACCCGCGGTGTACAGAGAGCCGGTGACCACCACCGCGTCCTCGTCGCCGGACAGTGCCAGGGCTCGTTCCACTGCCTCGGTCACATCGTGGGCAACCTCGGCGTCGATCCCCCGGTTCCGGGCCGCATCGGCCAGATCGGGGGCCGGCAGGGCCCGAGGCCAGTCGGGAGCACAGCACATAACCAGGTCGCAACGGGCACCGGAGTCACCGATGGCGGCCAGCATGGCGTCGGGGTCCTTGTCGCTCATCATGCCGAGCACCCAGGTGACCGTGCCCAAGACGGTGAACTGGTCGGCCAGGGTGGCCGCCGTCGCGGCGAGGCCGTCGGGGTTGTGGGCACCGTCGATCACCACCAGGGGCTGGCGGGCCACCACTTCAAATCGAGCCGGGACCGCCACGTCGCCCAGAGCGTCCAACACCGGCTCATCCAATTCTTGTTCCACCAGGGCCTCGAACGCGGCGATGGCCAATGCGGCGTTGTCCCCTTGGTGGGCGCCGAACTGGCTGACGTAGACGTCGTCGTAACAGGACCGGGGGGTGCGAACCGTGATCAGCCGGCCGCCCACCGCCGGGTGGTTCTCCTCCAGGTCGAAATGCTGGCCTAAAACCAGCAGCTCACCCGGCGACTCGTCAGCGGCAATGGCCACCAGTTCGGCGTCCATGGGCCCCAGTACGGCAGTGGCACCGGAATGGAGGATGCCCGCCTTCTCCCCCATCACCGCCGCCTCCCAGCCCGACCGGCCGTCGGTGTGGTCACGTCCGATGTTGGTGATGACCGCCACCCGGCTGTTCACCACGTTGGTGGCGTCGTAGCGACCCAGCTTGCCCACCTCCACCACGGCAAGATCCACGGCCACATCGGCGAACCAGCGCAGGGCGGCCGCGGTGACCAGTTCGAACCATGACGGCTGGGTGCTGGCGGGGCCGTCGGCCATATGGCCTTCCACCAGCCGCAGATGGCCCAACAGCTCGGCCAGCTCGTCATCGCTCACCGGGTCGCCGCCCACGGTCATGCGCTCGTTGATGCACTCCACATGGGGGCTGGCGTAGATCCCGACCGTCATCCCCCAAGCCTGGCCCAGAGCGCCAACCATCGCGGCCACGGACCCCTTGCCATTGGTGCCGGAGATGTGGATGGCCGGGTAGTCGGCTTGGGGGTCGCCCAGCGCGGCCAGCAGACCCCGCATCGGATCTAGCGACAGGCCGTGAGTGTCGCCCGCGGTGGCCTCCAGGTTGACGTGGCTGTCCAGCCACGCCAGAAGGTCAGCTGGCCTGGCGCCGGGACCGGTCGCTGGAACGGACTTTGGCCGCATTGAGCAGCTGAGGGGCTTCCTCGCCGCGGACGGTTTCGGCATTGACCACGCACTGGACAACGTCGTCGCGGCTCGGCAGCTCGTACATGACGTCGAGCAAAACCTCCTCCAAGATGGCCCGCAGGCCCCGGGCCCCGGTATTGCGGCTGAGGGCCAGCTCGGCCACCTCCGACAGGGCCTCGTCGGTAATGATTAGCTCCACGTTCTCGAACTCGAAGAACTTGCAGTATTGCTTCACCAGGGCGTTCTTGGGCTCAACCAGGATCCGCACCAGCATGTCCCCCTCGAGGTGAGACACCACGCCGACTACCGGCAGGCGGCCGATGAACTCGGGGATGAGGCCGAACTTGATCAGATCCTCGGGCTGGACCTGGGTGAACAGCTCCCCGTGGTCCCGCTCCGCATCGGTGCGGATGTCGGCGCCGAAGCCGACCCCGACGTTGCCCACCCGGTTCTCGATGATCTGCTCCAACCCGGCGAAGGCGCCGCCCACGATGAACAGCACGTTGGTGGTGTCGATCTGGATGAACTCCTGATGGGGGTGCTTGCGCCCGCCCTGGGGGGGCACCGAGGCTGTGGTTCCCTCCAAGATCTTCAGCAGGGCCTGTTGCACGCCCTCGCCCGACACGTCCCGGGTAATCGACGGGTTCTCGCTCTTGCGGGAGATCTTGTCGATCTCATCTATGTAGATGATGCCGGTCTCGGCTTTTTTGACGTCGTAGTCAGCGGCCTGGATGAGCTTGAGGAGGATGTTCTCAACGTCCTCGCCCACGTAGCCGGCCTCGGTCAGCGCGGTGGCATCGGCGATGGCGAAGGGCACGTTGAGCATCCGGGCCAGGGTCTGGGCCATCAGCGTCTTGCCGCACCCGGTGGGCCCGAGCAAAAGGATGTTCGACTTGGACAGCTCCACCTCGGGGTCAGACGAGCCCATCTGGACCCGCTTGTAGTGGTTGTAGACCGCAACCGACAGAATCCGCTTGGCGTGCTCTTGGCCGATTATGTAGTCGTTGAGAAACGAGTAGATCTCTTGGGGTTTGGGAAGCTCCTTGAATCCGACGTCGGCGCCTTCGGCCAACTCCTCCTCGATGATCTCGTTGCAAAGGTCGATGCACTCATCGCAGATGTAGACGCCGGGACCGGCGATCATCTTCTTGACCTGCTTCTGGGTCTTGCCGCAGAAGCTGCACTTGAGAAGCTCTCCCCCTTCTCCGAACTTCGCCACTGTCTCGATCCCCCTTACCGGATGGCCGTGATCGGTCCGGCGTTTTCGGCGGCCTCACGCGACGAGATGACCTCGTCGATCAGCCCGTACTCCTTGGCGTCCTCCGCGGTCATTACGTAATCGCGGTCGGTGTCCTGCTTGACCTTGTCGAGGTCTTGGCCGGTGTGGCGGGCCAGAAGCTGCTCAAGCTGGTCTTTGAGCCGCTGGATCTCCCGCGAGGCGATCTCGATGTCGGACACCTGTCCAGATGCCCCGGCATAGGGCTGGTGGATCAGCATCCGGGAGTGGGGCAGCGCCAAGCGCTTGCCGGGGGCACCCGCGGCTAAAAGCACCGCAGCGGCCGAGGCCGCCTGTCCGAAGCAGATGGTGGTGATGTCGGGCTTCAAGTACTGCATGGTGTCGTAGATGGCGAACATGGCGTTGATGTCGCCGCCCGGACTGTTGATGTAGAGGTTGATGTCTTTGTCGGGGTTCTCCGACTCCAAGTGCAGAAGCTGGGCGCAGATGAGGTTGGCCACCGTGTCGTCGATGGGGGTGCCCAAGAAGATGATGTTCTCCTTGAGCAAGCGGGAATACAGGTCGAACGACCGTTCACCCCGGTTGGTCTGTTCGACCACGACGGGCACCATGTAGTTCTGAGGTCTCATGTGGTTTGGCTCTCGATGGTGGTGGGGGGAAGGTCAGACTCGCTGTCGGGATTCAGGCTAGACCGCTCAATGGGGTTTCCGTCGGGATCTTTTATCTCAACCCGCTCCAAAACCCATTCCCGGGTCCTGCGCATCTTTGCGTCCAATCGTACCCCCTTGAGACGGCTTTCATCGTCAGCGAATACCGATGACTTGAGCTCGTCGACGGTTTGGCCCACCTGAGCAGCCAGCATGGCCAGCTCCTGATCCACGTCCTCATCGGAAGCCTCGATGGACTCTGCTGCCGCCACCGCCCGCAGGGCCAGGTCGGTCTTCGCCTCCAAAAGGGCTGGTTCGCGAAGCGCCTCGGCCATCTCTTCAACGGTCTGGCCGATGGCCTCCAGATAGGTGTCGATCTCCACGCCCTGGCTGGCCAGCCGCATTTGGAGGGTGCGGAGGCGGTGCTGCACCTCGGCGTCCACCAATGCCTCGGGAATGTCGTCGATCACCAACTCGGCGAGCTGCTCGCCCACTTGGTTGGCCAGCGAGGCGAAAGCGTCGGCCCGCTTGGCCCGGGCGATGTTCCCGGAGATGTCGGCTCGCAGCTCGTCGGCGGTGTCGAACTCCGAGGCCTCTTGGGCGAACTCGTCGTCGAGATCGGGAAGAACCGTCTCCTGCACCTCTTTGACCAGGATGCGGAACCGCAAGAGCCCGTCCTCGTCGGGGTCGGGGTGCTTGGCGTTGAACTCCAAGATGTCGCCGGTCTTGGACCCCCGGAGCTCCTCGTCGATCTCGGGCACCACGGCACCCTGGCCCACCTCGTAGGCGTAGTCGTCCACGGTGAGGCCCTCGACTTCCTCGCCGTTGTACGACCCATAGATGTCCATGGTCACGTTGTCGCCGTCGATCGCCGGCCGGGAGACGGGGGCCAGCTCGCCGAATTGCTTGCGGAGCTGGTCCACCTGCTGGCTGATCTCCTCGGCGGTGGGCTCGGGACTGGGCACCTCGACTGTGAGCTGGTCGTAGCCGGTGATGGTGACCAGGGGGCGGACCTCCACCACCGCGTCGAAGCTGACCGGGCCGCCCTCGGCCCCGCTGGTGATGTCGATCTCCGGTGCGGCGATCACGTCGACGTCGTGGTCGTCCACCGCCTGGGCGTAGTACTCGGGCACCGCGTCGCTGAGGGCCTCCCCCCGAGCCGCCTGGGGGCCCAGCCGGGCTTCCAGCACTCGGCGGGGGGCTTTGCCGGGGCGAAAGCCCGGAAGCCGGACCTGGCGGGCGAGCTTGCGGAAAGCCTCGTCCAGCTTCTCCTCGAATTCGTCCGCATCGATGTCCACCGACACCTTGACCCGGTTGCCGTCCAAGGTCTCGACCGTGCTCTTCACAGGATGGGCATTTTACCGGCGACCCTTCGAATCCTCGTGTCGTAGCTGATTGCCGTGGTGGGCAGTTATCATTCCAAGCCAGCCCTGCGGGTGTAGTTCAGTGGTAGAACCCCAGCCTTCCAAGCTGATGACGCGAGTTCGATTCTCGTCACCCGCTCTCTTCGCATTGCTGCTGTTCAGCACCCTCAGAACTGGAAGTAGATGTAGTCGGCCACCCCTTCGGGGCCGAGGGCGACGACAATCATGATCCACACCGAGAAGCCCACCGCGGTCAGACCCATCGGGGCCTTGGCCAGCGCTTCCGACCCCTTGTCGGCCCATTTCCGGGGGAAGAACTGGGCTACTAGAGCGGACACGATGGCCAGGGCCACCAGAGGGTTCAACAGCTCAGGACCGGTGCCCCACCCGGTGTACAGCCGGGCCATCACATCACCGGCGCGATCCAGGGTCTCGCTGTTGAACAGCACCCAGCCCAGGCACACAAAGTGGAATACCCAGAACCGCCGTGTCCACCGTCGGGCGGTTTCCGATGGGGTCCAGTGCCAGCCCCACCCCCAGCGCCAGCCCTTCAGGCTCACCTCCCGCGGTACCCGGCTGTTTGTGGCTTCGCGCCGCCAGCGCTCTACGGCCAGGCCGGTGCCGTGGTAGACGCCCCAGAGGATGAACGCCCCGGCCGCGCCGTGCCACAGGCCTCCCAGGGCCATGGTGAGCAACAGGTTCCGGTAGGTGGCCAGGCGCCCCTTTCGGTTGCCCCCCAAAGGGATGTAGAGGTAGTCCCGCAGCCAGCGCGACAGCGTCATGTGCCACCGCCGCCAGAAGTCCTGGATGGAGTCGGCCACATAGGGCACGTCGAAGTTCTGGGGGAAGCGGAAACCCATCAACAAGGCCACGCCGATGGCCATGTCGGTGTAGCCGGAGAAGTCGGCGTATATCTGCACCGCGTAGCCGTAGATCCCCGCCAACATGTCCAGCGCGCCGTGCTCGCCGGGGGCCTCGAAGGTGTCGTTGACCACCGCCCGGGCCAAGAAGTCGGCGATCACCACCTTTTTGAACATGCCCCGGCCAATGAGCTTGACGGCATGGGCCACCTCCGCCCGATCCGGGCGGGCCTCTGAGCGCAACTGGGGCAAGAACTCCGTCGCCCGCACGATCGGTCCGGCCACCAACTGGGGAAAGAACGACAAATACACCGCGAAATCCAACAGATTGGCCTCGCCGGTGCGCCCCCGATGCACGTCCACCACATAGCTGATGGCCTGGAACGTGAAGAACGACACCCCCACCGGCAACACGATGTCCAGCGCCGGGCTGGAGACTCCCAGATTGCGCTCCAGGCTGTCGGTGAAGAAGTCGTAGTACTTGAAAAACGCCAGCACGCCGAGGCTCAGCGTCACCCCGCTGGCCACCGCCGCCTTGCGAACCAAATCGGTGGCGGCCCTCACGTTGACGGCCACCGCCACGGCGTTCCCCAACGTCATGCCCACCAGCAGCAGCACAAAGCGGGCATCCCAAGCGGCGTAAAACCAATACGACGCCCCCAACAAGAACAGCTTCCACGGCACCGGCCATCGCCGCAGCGCCCACCCCACCGGCAACACCACCGCAAAGAACACGGCAAACGTGAACGTGGGAAACAGCACCGCCGCCGACCCTAACCGCAGCTAAACAAATGCCGCGTCACACAAAGCGCCTCCGGCAGGATTCAGGATCAGGGCTTCTCCCATTCCACTTCATGTAGCAGCGCCCAGGGCACCAGAGATCCTTGGGTACGAGTTTGGTGTTGGTCGCCTCCGTATACCGCCAACAGGTCGCAAGGGGTCTGGTCTTGGAGATGGGCGGCCACTTTTTGGGCGGTGTTGAAGAAGCTGGAAGAGGGGGTGGCTGCCGATTTTGCCTCAACCAGGGTCACCTTTTCGGGGTGCTCGATAACGAGGTCAACCTCGGTTCCGCTGCGGTCCCGGTAGAACGACAGGCTGCCGCTTAGGCCTTGGTGGGTGCGCTGCTTGTGGATCTCAGAGACAACCCACGTCTCGAAAATCGGCCCTCTTAGCGGGTGCGACACAAGCTGCTCGGGAGAGCGGATACCCAGTAAGTGACAGGCAAGTCCGGTGTCGTAGAAGTGCAGCTTGGGCATCTTTACAAGACGCTTGCGGAGATTGGAGTGGAAGGGGGGTAACAAGAAGACCACGAAACTGGCCTCGAGGATGCTGAGCCAGGCCTTCGCCGTGGGTTGCGACACCCCGCAGTCATCAGCCAGGGACGAGAGATTGGCGAGCTGTGCGGTGCGGCCGGCGCAGAGCTGCACAAACCGGCCGAATGACGACAGGTCGCCCACATTGCGCAGCGTTCGCACGTCGCGCTCGATGTAGGTGGCGATGTAGGAGCCAATCCAGTCGGCTGGCTCAAGGCCGCGGTCGTAGATGCGGGGATAGCCGCCGGTGAAGAGCGCCCCCTCCAAATTCTGGGGGTAGAGGGGGAAGCGGATCGCCTCTCCCCGGCTCAGCGGCAACAGGTGGTGGACTTCGGTGCGGCCCGCCAGGGACTGGTTGACCGACTCCACCAGCGAGAAGTTCTGAGAGCCGGTGAGGATCCACTGCCCCGGCGTCGGATCGGCGTCAATGAGACCCTGGAGATACGACGGCAAGTCCGGTGCCCGTTGGACCTCGTCGATGATCGCACCGTGGGGGAACTGGGCCAGAAACGCACGGGGGTCGTCGGTGGCGAACGAGCGCACATCGGGCGCTTCCAGGCTGACATAGGGATGCTGCGGGAACACCGTCTGGCAAAGGATGGTCTTGCCGCTTTGGCGAGGACCGGTAAGCGTGACCGCGGGTGCAGTCTTCGCCGCCCTCTCCAACCTCGGAGCCAAGTCCCGAAATACCGTCACAGGCCCAAGCTTAGACGAGAGCGGCTGATTCAAAATTCAATTTTGAATCAGCCAAGCGCCCCCGGCAGGATTCGAACCTGCGACCTGATGATTAGAAGTCATCTGCTCTGTCCAGACTGAGCTACAGGGGCGAGTTGGCGCTCTTGACGGCGCGAAATAAACGTATCAATCCGCTGACGGAGGCTGGCGCGGGGTTTTCGGCAGCCTCTCCCTTTCCATCAATGACTCTGTGCCTAGAAGTCCGATGTGGGCTTTGACCTGGGATTTTCGGAGGGAATGTGTCACTGGGGCCGGTATAATTTCATGTATGGAACTTGCGATTAAACCCGGCACGAACCCCGGTGCGAACAGTGCTGATGCAAGCGGTGATGCTGGCGTTGGTTCGGGTTTCGGGTTTCCGGATTTTTCTGAGGCGGGTGCTTCGGAGTTGTTGGGTTTGATGGGCCAGGTTGATTTGTTGCGCCGTCGGGCCGAGGGGTATCTGGTCGGGTTGGTGGCCCGCTACGGCGAGTTGGAGGGCCCGGGTGCGGCGGCCACGGTTTGCCATCAGTTCGGCATCAGCGCGTATCGGGCCCGCCAGCTGGCCAGGACCGCCCAGGGCGTCGCGGCCATGCCCCAGATTCTGGGCGCGGTGCGCGACGGGCGGATCTCCGCGGATCAGGGCGGGCAGGTGGCCGAGTCTCACAAGCGGGCGCCGATGAGCGAACAAGACCAACAGGAGCTTTTGGACCTAGGCGCCTGGCAGGGCCACGACGATTTCAAAAAGACCGTCGCCGCGCGCGAGGACCAGCGCCGCGCCAACAACGGCATGGGCCGATCCGAGCGCCAGCGGGCCCGCCGGTCCCTCAAGGTGTTCGACGGCGCCGGCGGCATGGTCGTTTTGCACGGCGAGCTCGACCAGGTATCGGGCGAGCGGTTCAAGATCGCTCTTGGCGCCATGAGCGACAAGATGCTCGTCGACGACACCGCCTACGACCCCATCCGCACCTTCGAGCAGCGCAACGCCGACGCACTAGTTGCGCTCGTCACCCAACAGCCCGCCGACAGCGCCAACCCCAATCCCTTGGCGGGCGTGCCTGACTGCGGGACCCGCCCGCAGAAAACAGTGCTGGTGGTGTCCGCCGAATACGACGCCATCGAAGGCCGGCTGAAGAACGCCGGGCTCATCGACGGCACCCCCATCGACCTCGACGAAATGCGCCGCATCGCCTGCGACGCAGACATCGTGCCGATGATCTTCTCAGCCGACGGGCAACCCCTATATGTGGGCAGAGCCCAAAGAGCGCCCACCAAAGCCCAAAAGCTCGCCCTGTACAAAAGAGACCGCCGCTGTGTGGGCTGCGGCCTCAGACCACAAATCTGCGACGCCCACCACATCGCGCCCTGGGACCAAAACGGGCCCACCGACATCACCAACCTCGTACTGCTATGCCCCCGCTGCCACACCAAAATCCACAAACACCACCACACCATCCAACACGACACCCAAACCGGCCAATACCACCTCAAACCCCCACCCCGCCCCAGCCCCACCAGCCCCAACAATCTGCGCCCCCGGCAGGAGCCAAACCAGCGACCTGACGATTAGAAGTCATCTGCCTTCGGAATCGCACTCAAACGCTGACCCGCTACCAAAGCCAGCCCGCACCGCTGCTGACATAATGTTCGACCTGCTAATGAGGGGACTTCCGAATGCAGGCATTTCCTCAGTTGGTCACTCCTGAGCCTTGAACATCACCTCGTGTAGGGCAGCGACCATTTCCTCTGCGTTGGCTACCTTCCAGTTGTACGAGATGCTGCCGACGTCTAGGCGCACTTCGTCAGTTCGCAGGGTCTTGCGATCGTGATGGACACCGCTGATGGCCCTTACCGGAATCGTCTGGATGTCCTTCTTTCCCACCCGCTTCTTTCTGACCCTGATGATTCTGTCGTCCAACACCTCGACACTGCCGTTCTTGCCGTTTTCCCGAATCTGAAACTTCGTCATGGCCAAATCCCCCCGCTGTCCGATAGCGGTGGGCAAAGTATCACCGGGCTGAAAGCGCAGAGAAGCCATGCGACTGCTCCAGATTTTGCAGCCGAAGCCATAGAACCGCCATCGCTGATCCCTCTTCAGCCAGCACAGCCACGACGCGACTGGCGGGTTATGGTGAGCGCGTGGCAGGGCGTCGCCGCTATAGACAGAGGGGTTCCAAGCGGCGACGGGCTGTAAGGGGGTATACGCTGCGTAGCCGTCGCGGCAAAGTGGTATATGTGGGGACCACCAACAACCCTCGGAGGCGGGCCGTAGAGCACCAGAAATCCGGCAAGTACGGGCATATGCAGGTGGAGACGTTCGGGATGCCGAGGGGAATAGCTCGACGCTGGGAAGCAGCAAAGCTGGCACAGCACCGGAGACGGAATAAAGGCCGCAATCCTCGCTACAACAAGACAAAAAGCGGCAGCTGAGAAGACTGGTAAACAGCCCGTCGGATTGAGCGAACTAGTCCTCTGAGCTGCGGGAACGCTGCAATCCAGTCGAGAATCCGTGATATGGCGTTTCTATCTCAGTTGGGTGGGCTGTTGACTAGTGGGGTCGCCTGCCCGCTTGCTTACTGCTTGTAGTTCTCAGTAGGTGGCCCCCACGCGTTGCCTGGGAGGTGCCCTCTGAAGTCCCAAAGCCCTCGCTGGTGAGAGCTATGCCCGCGAAATTTGTTTGTCAGTTCGTCATTGCCGATGAGCCGCAGAACGTCGATCAGTGCTGCTTCTACTTCCAGCGCGGTCTGCTCATCCATGCCATGACGTGCGATGAAGCATCTGACCTCGTGGCCCTCTGCCTCGATCTCCCGTATCCTGTCAAGCCGCTTGTTGTGCCACTCCGTCTCATCTGACTGCTTCAGACGTTCCAGAAAACGGTTGCCCTTCCCTTTCCCCACATAGAAAATCCTGCCATCGCGCGGGTCTTGGAAGAAATACACATAGTGCTGCAAGCTCTCAGCCTCATGCGGAGTGAACCCCTCTTGGTCAGCCATGTCCACTCCCTTCAACCCAGCGGCGAGACGACAAGCTAGCCCTGTTCATACTGGTTCTTCTGTTGACATGGCAAAGAACTAGCCAATGCTCGACCCTGTGACAAAGGGAAACCCTATTTCGCACAGCTCCTTCCGATGCCCCACAGCCGCCGTTAGGCCATTGTCCAGTCGGGCAAGCGTTTGACCAGGGGGTTCACTCATTCTCGCCAATCCCGTTGTATAGTCGGATCGACAAGGAATTCCATAACGGAAGGGAACCAGAAGGCTGATGGACGGATGGAGCGACTTCAACGCGTTACCTGTGTGGGCTGGAATGCTCGGACTCCTAGTAACTCTTGTAAGGCTACTTTTGCGCGAGTGCATTGTTAGGAGAAGCATTGATGTCAAAACACCTTTTGAAAATGAAGATAGAGCTTTCGGATATGTCGCCCCAACACCGAACCGGGGCAATCCCCGCGTCCCAGAATGGCACTATGACCTTGACTCCTCCCTTCACCAACCTACAAGCCTGCTCCGATGGTTGTCCCGAATCATAGTTTTCTTTCTTTCAGGCAGAAAACGAGCGCCTGAGCCTGACGCGCAATTGCAGTCGTTGAATGAAACGATAAATCGCCAGACAGAACAACAGATGGAAGACAGCCACCAGATACTTATGCACGCAGCGACAAGATAAAGCAATCGACAGATTATTTGATCACATACATATTGGTTGATCCTTGACTGTCAGTACCGGAAGGCGAAAAATAAACTCGGACGTTGACCAGGAAGCCACCTACCTACACCGTCCGATATGACAACGACTGGACCAACCGCAGAGCGAGGTCGGACAGGGAGAGCAAGGTCTACCCGACAAAGAAGGAATCTCAGCAGGCGGGCCGTGCCACCTCTCGACGGGGGAGAGCACCGAACACATCATCCACGACAAGGACGGCAAGATCACCCTGGAAGCTTTCTGACCGCGACTCGTGTCTGCTAGTGTATTCTTCCTTTACTCATGCGAATTCTCGTCCTTTTCATCAGGCAGGTTGCTTGATGACCTCACGATAAGAAAAGGTCCGTTCCTTTCATTACCGATAGATACCTCTCTTGGAGGGGTATCGAGGCCATCCTTGTTTTCGTCAAACCAAGAAGCACAGTCATAAAATAACTGTTGAAGCAATTGTGCATAGACCTCGACAACCTCATATGTCCAAACTATATGGACCGGATCATTTGCTTTCGGATGTTCTGCAATCTGGAAAGATAGACGACCTTTTTCTTCGTCAAAGTTGAACTCAATTTCGTCTTCAACAACGGGAATATTATCTAAGTCAACGTAGTAGCGAAATAGCGGCAAATTGATTCCCGCAGGATGTGAATGCACAAAGTGATTGCGCTGAAACACGACTAAGTTATCGTATCCGCCTACAAGTCTCTGCCAGACCGCGTCATCAGGACACAAATCTCTCAGCTTGCGAATGACATCTCTATTTTTCATTCGGAAGATCAACGGCTTCCGAAATATGATTTCCTCTACAAATCTGCGTTCGCTTTCGGAATCACTGACGTAATCTCCGCATTCTACAAGAATAGATCGAAACGCGTGATCTACAAGAGAAATCCAATAGAGCGCCGCCCCCAGTAAGAACGCGTAGTTATCGTCGACTCGATGCAGGCCATCTGGGGGTTGTCCCAAACTCTCATCTGGATCGACTCTAGGGGGAGTCCAATTCACGTAGTCATCTGCATTCAATGTTGCCCTCCCTCCTATCTTCTCTCTAGTGGTGTCGGCAAATGAAAGTCTCTGCGGAGGACATGAAACCTCATGCCACGAACTTAGCGACGAGCTATGACAACTTGAGGTCTTTCGCTTCCCCCTCCCCCACCAGCCCTCTTACCTGGGGTTTTCCATATACTACAAACCCTACCCTGCGATTTCGTAACTTTTTCGTAATAATCCTTTCCGAAATCGAGGGAAGTCCCTTCGAACCCCCCTCGGGCGCAGGCTCTTGACCAGGGTATTTCTACTTTCGCGCCAGCGCCCTACAGGGGCGAGTTGGCGCGTTTGACGGCGCGAAATAAACGTATCAAGCCGTTGGCGGGGGTTGGTGCGGGGTTTTCGGCAGCCTCTTCCTTTCCATCAGTGACTCAGCTACCTCCTGATCGAGGTGGCCGGCAAAAGAGGGAATCTCACGGAGTAGGTGCCGCGCGGCCGGATTAAAGGCCGAGCAGGTCGGAGATGAGTTCTCGAATCTGGTGCAGGGCGACGGATCCGATGTTCGTGTCGGTTGTTTCGACGATGCGGTCAACGCTGATGGTGGTCGGGAGGTGGGCCTGGGCAACACCGAACCCGGTGATGTCGACTTCGCTCAACCATCCTCGCTTTGTGGTCGTGCAGGGCACGACCGCGATCGCGTGCTGGCGGAACTCGAGCACTTCATCTGAGGTGACCACGATCGCGGGTCGGACGTACCCCGCCTCGCCCCTCGCTGGTGTCCCGAAATCGCAGCGGACGACGTCACCGGCTCGCATCAGCTACATCACTCGCAGAAGCATCGAGCACGGCCTCATCGCCAACATCAAGTGGGGCGCTTGCCAGCTGGGCCCCGATGATGCGACGGCGCTCCCGCCGGATCATCTTCTCAAGCTGGGCATCGAATGTGAGCCCCTCGCGCTCTGCCAACTGGCGGAGCGCATCCCGGTTCCGAACCGAAACCTTGATGGTAGTCGAATCAGGCATACCGCAGAGTATACCGATGCAAGCTCGTCCGCAGAGATGGCAGAGATGGAGGAGTGCCAGCTTCGCTGCGACAGCGATAGCGTCGGGGGATGGCTGATGTTGAGGTGTTGACTACTGCGGGTGGGATGGCGTTTATGCGAACGCCGGAGGAGCGGTTCTCGGGGATTGGGGATTATCCCCATGAGCCGGGCTATGTGGATGTCGATGGGCTGCGGATGGCTTATGTGGTGGCCGAGCCGGATGGGGCGGACGAGGGCACGGTCTTGTTGCTGCATGGGGAGCCAACGTGGGGGTATCTGTACCGCAAGATGATTCCGCCGCTGGTGGCGGGTGGGTACCGGGTGGTGGTGCCTGACTTGATTGGGTTTGGGCGCTCGGACAAGCCGGTGGAGCGCTCGGCTTATACCTACGAGGGCCATGTGGCGTGGGTGCGAGGGTTCTTGGCGGCTACTGCTGCCGAGCGGGGCTCGGGACCTCTTCACTTGTTTGGCCAGGACTGGGGCGGGCTCATTGGACTGCGGGTGGCCGCGGAGAATCCCGAGCTGATCGATCGGCTGATCTTGGCCAACACCGGGCTGCCCGAGGGGCAGTCGCCGGGCGCGGGGTTCGAGTTCTGGCAGCAGTTCAGCCAAGACGTGGAGTTCCTCGACTGCGGGCTGCTGGTGGACAACGCCACCGCCACCGAGGTGAACGACGCCGTCCAAGACGCCTACCGGGCACCGTTCCCCGAAGAGCTTTACATGGCCGGCGCCCGCCACTTCCCGCTGCTGGTGCCGGTGTCCCCCGACGACCCGGCGGTTCCCGCGAACAAGGCGGCTTGGGAGGTGCTGGAGCGCTGGACCAAGCCGGTGCTCACCCTCTGGGCCCCCGACGACCCGGTGCTGGGCGGCGGCCAAGCAGCCTTCACCAAGCGGATCCCCGGGGCGGCGGGCCAGCCCCACGCCGAGTTCCGCCCAGCCAGCCACTTCATCCAAGAAGACCAGGGCCCCGCACTGGCCGAGGCCATGGTTGCATGGCTGCCCTGACCGAGCCTCCAGATGGGGATGGCAAACGGTTTCCCGGTCTCTCGTCTCCGGCTCTAGACTGACCGGGCCGTGCGGGCCGTAGCTCAGTCAGGTTAGAGCGCCGGGTTGTGGTCCCGGAGGTCGGGGGTTCAAATCCCCTCGGTCCGCCCAACAAGCCCCTCTAGCTCAATTTGGCAGAGCAACGGACTCTTAATCCGCAGGTTCTGGGTTCGAGTCCCAGGGGGGGTACAAATGGCAGTTCCCACCGGTTCCTGAGAGTTGCCAGATTGCCTGCATAAACCCAGCGTAACGGCACTATTTGTCAGCGTGCGATGGTATCCTCTTCTCATACCTTGTTGTGATTTCCCCCAAAAATTGGGGGACAGATTGGGGGGCAGGATGCCGCAACTCACCGCCACCAAAGTCAAAGCCGCCGGACCGGGCAAGCACTATGACGGTCAGGGTCTTCACCTGCGCGTCACCGATACTGGGTCGAGGTCTTGGGTTCTGAGGATCACTGTGGACGGACGCCGCCGTGAGATCGGTCTGGGCAGTTGGCCAGAAGTGAGCCTCGTCGATGCCCGCAAGAAGGCGTTGGAGCACCGGGCGGCCATAGCCGACGGACGCGACCCTGTAGCCGAGAAGCGCCGGACGACGATTCCTGTCTTCCGCGACGCAGCCAAAGCGGTACACGAGGCCAACCGGCCACGGTGGCGGAGCGAACAGCACGCCATCAGGTGGTGGCGGTCGTTGGAGAACCACGTCTTCGACGAGATCGGCGACATGAGGGTGGACCGCATCACCCAAACCGACGTGCTACGGATACTGACCCCGATCTGGACCACCCGTCCAGAGGCGGCGAGGAAGACCCGCCAACGCATCCGCACCATCTTTCGCTGGTGCCAGGCGCACGGCTACATCACCCTCAACGTCGCCGGCGAAGTAATCGACGGCGCGCTGCCTCCAATGCCGCGGGTCAAGTCCAACTTCCGGTCCCTGCCCTATCCAGAAGTCAGCGAAGCACTCGCCGTCGTGGACGAAACTCAGGCGACCGCCGCTGCAAAGCTGTGCTTGAGATTCCTCGTTCTGACCGCGGCCCGTTCCGGAGAGGCCCGATTCGCCGTTTGGGATGAGATCGACTTCGGTGCCTGCGAGTGGCGGATACTGGCGTCGAGGATGAAGGCCGCGAACGAGCACCGGGTTCCGCTGACGGAAGCCGCAATGGCTGTGTTGGACAAAGCCAAAGACCTTCACGACGGCTCCGACCTCATCTTCCCGTCGCCAATCAAA
This sequence comes from Acidimicrobiia bacterium, assembly GCA_022827405.1. Classification (GTDB taxonomy): domain Bacteria; phylum Actinomycetota; class Acidimicrobiia; order Acidimicrobiales; family Bin134; genus Poriferisocius. The sequence continues at coordinate 936 of JAJDTA010000116.1, read as the reverse complement.
CCCGGTAATCCCCTCAGCGACGCAACCCTGACGAAGCTCCTGCGCGGAGTCGGACTCGCTGACCGGGCTACCGTGCATGGCTTCAGAGCGTCGTTCCGCACATGGGCGCTGGAGGAGACCGACACCCCCTGGGCGGTATGCGAGGCCGCTTTGGCCCACAGCCTCGGCGACTCAACCCAGCAGGCATACATCCGAGGCAATGCATTCGCCAAGCGCCGCAAGCTCATGGACCAGTGGGCGCAGTTCCTGGAGCTCCCATAGGCGAGGGATACCCGCCTGCCGCGGCGGCTGCGGTGATCGGATGTTGGCTATTGGTGGTCGTAGAGGCGGTCGGTGGCGGCGAGCCAGGCGGGGTTTTGGGGCCATTGTTCGGCGGCGGCGTTGAGGATTTCGGCGGCGGCGAGGCGTAGTTCTTTTCTGGGGGTGGGGTCGGCGATGAGCTGGTCGAGCCATTCGTCGGTGACTGTGGGCAGGGGTGGTCCGATGGTGGCGGCGATGGCTTCGGCGGTGTGTTCGTCGCCGTTGTCTACGGCGTCTACGAGTAGGGCGATGTCGGTTTTGACTGGTGGGGCGAGGGCCCAGTCGGCGGGGCTTTCTCGGATGACCCAGCCGTCTTTTTCGGCTCGTCTCATGAGGCTGCGGACGTTTTCTGGGGTGGCTCGGAGGATGCCTGCTACTTCGTCGGTTTTGGCACGGTTGGCGCCGGCGGCGACGAGGACGGCCAGCAGCGACTCGCGGGCTTTTCGCATGGGCTTGTTGGGCGAGTAGAGGTTGAACACTTTTCCGTAGCGGGCTTTGATGTCGCCGGCTCGGGCGAGCAGCTCTTCGCGGGTCGCGGGGGGTTGTAGGGCGGTTTCTCCGCTGGGCTGTTCGGCGGGGGGTTGGGCCGGTGCGGGCGGTTCTGGGGGGCCGAGGTCGGCTGGTACAGGGGGTTGG
>JAJDTA010000166.1 GCA_022827405.1 Acidimicrobiia bacterium | reverse complement strand
TGCGACCGGGCCGTTCTGCTCGACCACGGCGCCATCGCCTGGCAGGGCCCCACCGAAGAGGCCGCCGAGGCCATCGGCACCGCACTGTTTGACACCAGCGGCCCATAGTCAATACTGGAACCCATGAGCACGAAGACCGTTGAGTTCGATCCGTTCAGCCGGGACTTCTTCGACGATCCCTACGACACCTACGCCGATCTGCGCGACCACGCCCCCTGCTACTACAGCGAGCAGTACGACTTCTACGCCCTGAGCCGCTTCGACGCCGTGGTGGCCGGCCACCGCGACTACGACACCTTCACCTCCACCCACGGCCAGACCTACGAGCAGCTGGCGTCGGGGGAGCCCAGCGACACGGGGATGATCATCTCCATGGACCCGCCGCAGCACACCCGCTACCGCAAGCTGGTGTCCCGCTCGTTCACCCCCCGCTCCATCGGCAACTACGAGTCGCTGGTGCGCGAGGTGATCAGCGGCTTCCTCGATCCGCTCATGGGCCGGCGCCAGTTCGACATCCTCGAGGAGTTCGCCGCCCCGTTCCCCGTCGAGATCATCTCCACCATCTTGGGCGTGCCCCCCGAGAACCGCCAGCAGATCAGGCTGTGGACCGACGAGATGCTCCACCGCGAGGAGGGCTCGGCCATGAGCAGCCAGGCCTCCCAGGAAGCGGGCATGGCCCAGGGCATGTACCTGTTCCAGCTCTCTCAGCAGAAGCGGGCCGAACCGGCAAACGACATGCTCTCCGCGCTGATCGACGCCGAGGTGGAGACAGATACGGGTGAGCGCATCCAGCTCAACGATGCCGAGATAGCCGAGTTCGGCACGCTATTGGCCGCCGCCGGTTCCGAGACCGTCACCAAGCTGGTGGGCAACGCCGTGGTGCTGTTCCACCGCAACCCCGACCAGTGGGCCAAGGTGCTGCACGATCCCAGCGTCATCGCCACCGCGGTGGAGGAGATACTGCGCTACTGGGCGCCCTCGCAGTACCAGGGCCGCTACTCGGTGGTCGACTCCGAATGGCACGGGGTGACCATCCCCAAGCACAAGCCGGTGTTTCTGATCACCGGGGCGGCCAACCGCGACCCCCGCCGCTACGACGATCCCGACAAGTTCGACATCACCCGCGACCCCGGCCTCGCCGTCGGCCTGGGCCACGGCCTCCACGTGTGCTTGGGCGCGGCCCTGGCCCGCCTGGAGAGCCGGGTGGCCATCGAGGAGATCGCCCGCCGCTGGCCCGCCTTCGAGGTCAACGAGGAGGGCCTGCGCCGCGTGCAGATGTCGAACGTGGCCGGTTACTCCTCCGTCCCGATCACCGTCTCCTAGCCCACTACGCGAACGACCCCCGCCCAGCAGTCGCCAGACGGGGGTCGACTCGAATCAGTGGGCTACTGACCGAAGGTGCCGGTCTCGCCCTCGTAGTCGATCACGTCGCTGATGGGCACCCAGCGGGCGCCGTCGGCGTCCACCACCAGCTCCTCGATGCGCCCGGCCTCCACCATGTAGGAGTCGTTGGCCCCGTCCATGGCCCGCGGCGAGTTGCCGATCGCGCCGCGAGAATCGAAGTCCATCTGCCACATGGCCCGCATCAAATTGGTGCGGTTGATGCCGCCGTCCATGCTCGCCGCGTCCAGTAGAACCTCGTGCAGGATCTCGCCGAAGATGTAGCCCAAGGCGTGGGAGGCGGCTTCGGGGTCGACGCCCTGGCTCTCCAGCGCCCCCCGTACGAACTGCACCCACTCGTCGTCGGCCAGCGACGAGTCGGCCATATCCTTCTGGGTGTTCACCAGCCGCACACCGTTGGCCAGCGGACCGATGGGCACCCAGAACAGAGAAATGCTCTGGCACCCGTTGGCCACCAGAACCATCGGCTCCCACGGCAAGCTGGCAACAGTGGCCACCGCCTGCGGGCAGAACGCCCCCGACGATGCCACCACCAGCACGTCGGCGTCGCTGGCGGCCAGGTTGATCACATCGGCGCCCACCGAGTCGGCCTGCGGGTCGTGCTGGATCTCCTCCACCACGTCCAGTCCCAACCCGGTAGCACACTCGTTGAAGGCCACCCGCCAGGCTTCCCCGGCGTCGTTGCCCAGAGACAGGATGGCCACGGTGGCCCCTGTGCCGAGTTCGTCGGCCACGTGCTGGCACCACACCCGAGACTCCGTCTCGTACGACATCAGCGCCCCGGTGGTCCACGGGTAGTTGCCCGGGTCGCCCCACTCCGGCAAACCGGTCAGGTTCAGAAGCTGCGGAATGCAGTTCTCGTTCAACAGGTCGTGGACGGCCAAGTTGTTGGGACTGCCCAGAATCCCGGCGAACCCCAGCAGGTTCTCAACGTCGATCATCTCCTCCACGTTGGTCAGCGTGCGGGCCGGCACGTAGCCGTCGTCCCGGCTCACCATCACCACGTCGCGTCCGTCGATCGGGCCCACATGGTCGAAGTAGAGCTGGACACCGTCGCTGATGGTGCCGAATCCGGCCAGCGCACCCGATCGGGGCAAGCTGCTGCCGAAGCGGATCTCGCTGTCGGTCACTCCTTGGTAGTTGTCCCACTCGCTGGGGCACTCGGTGATGTCGATCACCGCGCCGCCGCCCAACTCCACGATGTTGGGATCGGAGGGCTCCTCCGGCTCCGGCGCGGGCGCGGGCTCGTCCTCATCCTCGGGCTCCGGCGCAGGTGCGGGCTCGTCCTCATCCTCCGGCGCGGGCGCGGGCTCGTCCTCATCCTCGGGCTCCGGCGCAGGTGCGGGCTCGTCGGGTGCCTCTTCGGGAGCCGATGGGGTATCGGCCACCGGCGCGTCATCGTCGTCGTTGCCGCAGGCGCTGGCCACCAGCGCGAACACAACGAACAGCCCGAACAAGATTCGCAGGAGTTTCGACATTGAGGAGTCCCTTCTCAGAGTGGCTTCTGAACAAAAGCGATTTGGTAACCCTACGCGGCTACAGCGACAAATACACCCCGAGGGGTCAGCCTCCCGGCGGCTGGGGAGCCACCGGCATGAGCCGGGCCTTGATGCGCCGGAACCCGTGGGCCGCCCCGCCGGGCAGCGCGAAGATGATGGCAATCAGCAACCCGCCGAGGATGGCTGTGCCATACGGCCCCTCCAGGGCCACGTCGGTGCCCGGCAAGGTCTGAGTCTGGCTCGACCACACCGGCACGAACTGGATGGCCAGGCCCCCGACCACCGCACCGTGCAGCGTTCCCGCGCCGCCCACGATCAACCCCACAATCAGCAGAATGGCCATCGAAAAGCCGAACTCGTCGGGCCCCACGAACCCCGAGTGCATGGCCAGCATGGTCCCGGCCACCCCGCCCACCGCGGCGCTGATGCCAAAGCTCAGGGTCTTGTAGGCGGCCAGGTTCACCCCGTTGGCCGCCGCTCCCAGCGGATTGTCCCGGATGGCCACCAGGGCCCGCCCCACCCGGCCCACCAGAATGTTGCGCACCAGCCAGAAGCACACCAGCGCCACAATCACCAGCAGGAAGTACTTGTACACCGCCTCCTCCTGGCGGCCGGTCAAACCGTCGGGCACCCGGGCACCCACCCCCGGAATGGCGTGCAGCCACTCGGTCACCGTGCCCAGCGGCGCCCACGTCGGTGCCTCCAGGTCGCTGTCGATCAGCAGGCCGTTGCTGCCCCCGGTGCGGTCTTTCACCTCGTCCAGCCGGATGATCGACGGGAACACCGCCGCCACCGCAAACGTCAACAGCCCCAGATACAGCCCTTGGATGCGCAGGGCAGGGATCCCGAAGAGCACCCCGAACACGAACAGCCCCGGCACCACCACCCCGAGGGTCGACAGGTACGACCAGTGGAACTCGTTTACCAGCACCGCGGTGAGATACGCCCCCGACCCCACAAAGAAGCTGTGGCCCAAAGAGAGCTGGCCGCTGTAGCCGGTGGCGATGTTTAGCCCCAAGATGGCCACCATCATCCCGATGGCCTGGCTTAGGTTGCCCAGCCCGAACGTGTAGCGGTTGCCGAAGATGGTCGGGCTGTAGGTGTCGGCGATCAGGAAGGGGACCAGCGCCACCACCACGGCGAACAGCACCCAACCGATGATCTGGCGCTGCCGGTGCTGGCGGCTGCCCGCGGCCACTACCCCCATCGCGCTCATACCCGCTCCCCGAAGACCGAAACGTCCCTCGCCGGATTCATACCCGCTCCACCGTGGTCGATCCGAACAGCCCCGTCGGCCGCACCAAAAGCACCACCAAGATCACCGCCACCGCGGTGGCCAGGGCCAGCTCGCTCAGGTCCAAGAACGTCACCAGCAGGTTGCGGGCCAACCCCACCACCAAACCGCCGATTACCGCCCCCACCAAGCTGTCCAACCCGCCCAGGGCCGCCGCGGCCAGCGAGAAGATCAGCACCCGCAGCATGATGGAGGGCTCCAGCAGCAGGTCGGGCACCACCAGCGCCCCGCCCAGGGTGCCGATGGCCGCCGCCAAAGCCCATCCGAACCCCAGCGTCGGCCCCACCCGGATGCCCACCAGGCGGGCCGATTCCAGATTCGACGAAACCGCCCGGAAGGCCAAGCCCACCTTGGTGCGCGACAGCAGCAGGTACAGCAGCCCCACCACCGCGAACACGGTGCCCAGGTTGCCGATGGTGCGCCAGGTGAGCTGGGCGATGCCCCACTCGATGGGCGCCCCGCTGGGGAACATGCTGGGCAGGCTGCGGGTGCGGAACCCCCACACGATCCCCACCGCCGAGTCGATGATCAACAGCAGCCCCAAGGTCACGATCACCAGCGGCAACACATGGTCGGGCGGGAACGGCCGGATGAACACCCGCTCCACGAATATCGCCACCGCTGAGCTGGCCACCATGGCGCACACCACCGCCACGGCCACCGGCAGGCCCTGCTCCACGCTGAAGATATAGGCCAGGTACACCCCCAAAAGGGCCAGCGAGCCCTGGGCGAAATTGATGAACCCGGTGGACTTGTAGATCATCACCAGCGCCAGCGCCACCGATGCATAGGTGGCCCCATCGCTCAGCCCCCTAAAGAACTGGGCCAGCCACAGCTCCCCGTTCGACAGCTTGTCGAGGGAGATGTCGAACACCCCCAGCAGCGACGCCAACCCGTTCACACCCATCGCTCAGTACCCCAAATACGCCCGGCGGACGTTGTCGTCGGCGGCCAGCTCGTGGGCGGGGCCCGACAGCGCCACCTCCCCGGCCTCCAGCACGTAGGCCACATCGGCCACCCCCAGCGCCAGGGCGGCGTTCTGCTCCACCACCAGCATGGTGGTGCCGGCATCGGCGTTGATGGCCACCAATTGCTCGAACAGCGAGCGGGTGATCATCGGCGCCAGCCCCAGCGAGGGCTCGTCCAGCAGCAGCAATGACGGCCGCAGCATCAGCGCCCGGGCGATGGCCAGCATCTGCTGCTCGCCCCCGCTCAGGCTACCGGCGGTCTGGTTGCGCCGCTCGCCCAGCACCGGGAAGGTCTGGTACCACTGCTCCACATCGGCCCGCACGTCGGCGTCAGAGCGCACGAACGCCCCCGCCATCAGGTTCTCCTCCACCGAGAGATCAGGGAACGTCCCCCGGCCCTGGGGCACATGGGCCACCCCCCGGCGCACGATGTCGGCGGTGCGCTGGCTGGCCAGCTCCTCGCCGGCCAGCTTGACCGACCCCTCGGTGGACACCATGGCGCACAGCGCCCGCAGCGTGGTGGTCTTGCCCGCCCCGTTGGCCCCCAGGATCACCGCAATCTGCCCCTCGTCCACCGAGAAGTCGATGCCGTGCAGCACCTGGATGTCGCCGTAGGCCGCCTTCAGCCCCGCCACCTCCAGATACGCCGAGCTCACTGCGGGGCTCCCAGGTAGGCCTCCACCACGGCGGGGTCGTTTTGCACCTCGGCGGGGGAGCCCTCAGCGATCTTGGCCCCGAAGTCGAGCACCACCACTTTGTCGGACACCCCCATCACCATCCCCATGTGGTGTTCCACCAGCAGCAGCGTCAGCGAGTGCCGCTGGGCCAGGGCCAACAGCAGATCGCCCAGCTCGCCCACCTCGGTTTGGGTCAGCCCGGTGGCCGGTTCGTCCAACAGCAGGAGCCGGGGCCGGCCCACCAGCGCCCGGGCCAGCTCCACCCGCTTCAGGGTGCCGAACGGCAGGCCAGCGGCAGGGTGAAAGGCCACATCGGTCAAAGACAGCTCGTCCAGCGCATCCCAGGCCGTTCGGGCCAGATCGGCCTCCTCCCGGCCCGACCCCAACCGCAGCGCGGCCCGCAGCGCGCCGATATTGGAGCGGTGGTGGGCGCCCACCATCACGTTTTGAAGCACGGTCATGCCCGGCCACAGCGCCAGGTTCTGAAAGGTGCGCCCGATGCCCAAACCGCTTATGGCATGGGCCGGGCGGGCCAATAGGTCGGCCCCGTCGAAGCCCACCGCGCCCTCTTGGGCGTCGTAAACCCGGTTCACTACGTTGAACAAGGTGGTCTTGCCCGCCCCGTTGGGCCCGATCAGCCCGCAGATGCTGCCCTCGTCCACGGTGAACGACAGATCCCGCAGCGCGGTGACCCCCCCGAACCGCACCGTGACCCCCGCCACATCCAACAAGGCCATACTCCCCCCGACCCTATCTCGCCCGGTACACCTAGCCGGGCAGGCTCACCCCCCGATCAAACTGGCGATGGCCCACACCACGATCACCAGGCCCACCACGATCATCACCACACTGCGCCCCACCTTGGGCGTCGCCGGCTCATCGGGAGCGCCCGGTGGGGGAGGTATGCCGTCTCGGCGCTTGCGGGGCCCCTCAGGGTTGATCAGCGCGGCAATGTTCCCCACCGCCAGCGCCCCTCCTAGCGCCAGCAGCAAAAACGTAATGATCTCCGGCCCACCCAGCACCTACTTAGTCTCGCGCCTATATGGAGATGTGGACCGACACGGCGTAGTCTCCGCCCGACCACGCCCCCCGCTCCCAGGTGGAATACCGCTCCGACAAACTCAGCCCGGCCGCCGTGCAGTCGGCGTCGTAACGGTCCAGCCCGTAGCCCCCGCCCCGGAGCTGGAATCCGGCCACCAGGGCGCCGCCGGAGGAGAGGTGGGCGGCGCAGCGGGCCACCACCGCGGCCTCGGTCCCCGGAGCGGTGAACAGCAGCACGTTCCCCGCCATCACCACGGCGTCAAACGTCTCCCTCAAGTCGAATGTCGCCAAGTCGAGCTGGTGCCACGCCAAATCCGGCGCCTTGCCCCGAGCCCCCGAGATCATCTCGTCGTCGATGTCCACCCCGACCACGGCATATCTCCGCCGGGCCAGCTCAATAGCCAATCGCCCCGTCCCGCACCCCGCATCCAGCACCCGCCCCGAACCGGCCAGCAGTGAGTCCACAAAATCAGCCTCCCCATGCGGATTGTGCCCCTCGGCCTCCAGCTGCTCCCACCGAGCGTCATATTCCCGCCCCGAAACCCGCCCACCCCAAGTAGATCCCACCCGCCGATCCTGTCACAGCCTGCCGGTAGTGTGGCTGCGTGGCTTCCCCGATCCACGCTGAGGCGAGCGTCTGCGCCGATTTCGGTTATGAGTTTCATCCGGCGGTGGGGGCTTGGTTTGCGCAGCGGTTCCCGGGGGGGCCGACGGAGGCGCAGGCTCAGGGGTGGCCGGCTATTGCCTCGGGGCAAGACACGCTGATCGCCGCGCCCACGGGGTCGGGCAAGACCCTGGCCGGGTTCCTCATCGCCATCGACAATCTCTACAAGCGCCACGCCCGGGGCCGCACGGTGGCCAAGGCCAGCCAGGTGGTGTATGTGTCACCGCTGAAGGCGCTGGCCACCGACATCGCCGAGAACCTGGAGCGCCCCCTGGCCGAGATCGCCGAAATAGCCCGCCAGCAGGGCTTCGAGCCCCCGCCGCTCACCGTGGCCGTGCGCACCGGCGACACCCCGGCCCACACCCGGGCGGCCATGATCAAAAAGCCGGCCAACTTCGTGGTGACCACTCCCGAGTCGCTCTACCTGCTGGTAACCGCGGCCAAGAGCCGCGAGGTGCTGCGCACCGTGGAGACGGTGATCGTCGACGAGATCCACGCCACCGCCCGAGACAAGCGGGGCAGCCACCTGGCCCTCACCCTCGAGCGCCTCGAGCACGTGGCCGACACCCGTCCAACCCGCATCGGCCTGTCGGCCACCCAGCACCCCATCACCACCATCGCCGACCTCCTCACCGGCATCCCCAAAGCCGACCCTCCAACCGACCTCCCCACCGGCATCTCCAATGCCGAGGCCGCCACCGGCACAACCCCCGACACCGAACCCGGCGCCCACTGCACCATTGTGAACACCGGCCACCAGCGCAACCTCGATATCGCCCTAGAGCTGATCGACGACGAGCTCGAAGCGGTGGCCTCCCACGCCCAGATGGATCAGATCCTCGACCGCATGGCCACCCTCATCGGCGAGCACCACACCACCATCGTGTTCGTCAACACCCGCCGGATGTCCGAGCGCATCGCCCACCAGCTGGCCGAGCGCCTCGGCGACGATGCGGTGGCCGCCCACCACGGCTCCTTGTCTACCGAGCGCCGCATCCGCACCGAGCACCGCCTCCGAGCCGGCGATCTCAAGGCCTTGGTGGCCACCGCCTCGCTGGAGTTGGGCATCGACATCGGCCCCGTGGAGCTGGTGTGCCAAGTGGGCTCCCCCCGCAGCATCGCCACCTTCCTCCAGCGGGTGGGCCGCTCCAACCACAGCCGCCACGGCACCCCCAAGGGCCGCCTGTGGCCCCTAACCAGAGACGAGCTCATCGAGTCGCTGGCCCTGCTCCACGCCGTGCAACAGGGCCAGCTCGACGCCGTCTGCCCCCCCGAGGCCCCGCTCGACATCCTGGTGCAGCAGCTCATCGCCGAGGCGGCCGCCGACGACCACCACACCACCCACGGCCTCTACGAGATGTTCACCAGGGCCGCCCCCTACGCCCGCCTCACCAAAGACCAGTTCGACGAGGCCGTGCAGCAGGCCGCCACCGGAGTGGTCACCGGCCGGGGTCCCCGAGGCGCCTACCTCCACTACGACTCCATCAACCAGGAGGTACGGGGCCGACGGGGCGCCCGGCTGGCCGCTCTCACCTCCGGCGGCGCCATCGGCGAGAACGGCGACTACCGGGTGGTGGCCGAGCCCGACGACACCTTCATCGGCACCGTCAACGAGGACTGGGCCGTGGAGTCGATGGCCGGCGACATCTTCTTGCTCGGCTCCCACTCATGGCGCATCAAGCAGGTGGCCGCCGGAACCGTGCGGGTTATCGATGCCGGCGACGCCCCGCCCACAGTCCCCTTCTGGCTGGGCGAGGCCCCCGCCCGCACCGCAGAGCTGTCCCAGCAGGTGTCCGACCTGCGCGCCCATATTCACAGCCTCCTGCCCCAAGGCCCCGACGCCGACCCCCTCGACGACACTGCTCTGGCCCAAGCTGGCGAGCAGTTCGCCCTCACCCACAACACCACCAACGAGATCGCCGAACAGGCCGTGACCTACATCGCCGCCTCCCAAGCCACCCTCGGCACGGTCCCCACCAAAGACGACATCGTGTTCGAGCGCTTCTTTGACGACACCGGCGGCCAGCAGCTCGTGGTCCACTCCCCATACGGCGGGCGCATCAACCGGGGCTTCGGCCTAGCCCTGCGCAAGCGCCTGTGCCGCCGCTTCGACTTCGAACTCCAGGCTGCGGCCAACGACAACGCCATCATCTTGTCGCTCGGCCCCCACCACAGCTTCCCCCTCAGCGACGTCCCCCAGTTCCTGCACCCCGACTCGGTGGAGGAAGTGCTGACCCAGGCCGTGCTGGATTCGCCCATGTTCGCCGCCCGCTGGCGCTGGAACCTCAACCGGGCCTTGGTGGTGCTCCGCAACCGGGGCGGAAAGCGCAACCCGCCCCCCATCCAGCGCATGGAGGCCGACGACATCATGGCCGCTGTGTTCCCCGGCGCCGCCGCCTGCCAAGAGAACATCGCCGGCCCCATCGAGATTCCCGACCACCTCCTGGTGCGCCAAACCCTCCACGACACCCTGCACGAAGCCCTCGACGTCGAAGGCCTCACACAGCTCCTCACCCGCATCCGCTCCGGCGAAGTCCGCACTCACTTCTGCGACACCACCGAGCCCTCCCCCCTCAGCCACGAGATCGTCAACGCCCGCCCCTACGCCTTCTTGGACGACGCCGAACTAGTAGACCGCAGAACCAACGCCGTAACCGTCCCCCGAGGCCTCCGCCCCCGCCAAGACCGCCAACCCCCCACCCTCGACCAATCAACCCTCGCCCAAATCACCCCCGACGCCATCACCCAAGTAATCGAAGAAATAACCCCCGACCCCAGAACCCCCGACGAACTCCACGACCTCCTAACCACCCAAGTAATCACCCACCCCAACCCCCAATGGCAAGAGCTCTACGAAGCCCTAAGAGCCAAAGGAAGAGCCCAAACCCTAAGCACTGCCCAAGGAACCCCCCTCTGGACCACAACCGAACTAGCCACTCAAGCACTAGAGCCCGCGATGGCCACCGAAACCATCCGCGGCCACCTAGAAACCTCCGGCCCCACGACCCCCAACCAACTGGCCGAGCAAACAGCCCTCGATCTACCAACTGTCCACCAAGCCCTAGCCGCCCTAGAGTCCGAAGGCTTCGCAATGCGTGCGAACCACCTCCCCTCCTACCAACAAAAAAAGGGAGCTGCCCCAACGGTAGGCGTGGTTGGGGGTGGCCGGGCTCTGGGCGCCCGCCGCCCGGACTCCATGGAGGACGGCGGGCTGAGCCCGGACAGGACCCGCAACCACGCCGGTGGATCGCGGGAACTCTGGTGCTCAAGACGCCTGCTCCAACGCATGTCCTACCTAAGCCGAAGACAAAAACGACAGTCAGTCCAAGCCGCCTCCCCCCAAGACTTCATGAGGTTCCTGCTCGACTGGCACCACCTAACCCCCGAAACCACCGTCAGAGGCCGCCCCGGCCTAACCAAAGTCCTAGAGCAGCTCCAAGGCCTCGACCTCCCCGCCGGCGCCTGGGAACAACAGATCATCGCCAAACGCCTCCCCGACTACGACCCCCTCTGGCTCGACGAGCTCTGCTACCGCGGCGAACTCGCCTGGCTCCGCCTCACACCCCCGAACACGCCAGCCAAGGCCAACAACATGGCCCCGAGAAGAGCCACCCCTATCACCCTGGTATACCGAGAAGACCTCCCCTGGCTCCTCGCCGCCGCCAGAGCAGCTAGCCCAACGACACCCGAAACAGGTCCAGTCCAAGAGATCGCCGAGCTCCTCGAGTCCCAAGGCGCCAGCTTCCTCCCCGACTTGGCCACCGCCACCAGCCGCCTGCCCGACGACATCGAGCGAGCCCTGTGGAACGGCGTCGCCCTCGGCCTGTTCACCGCCGACGGCTTCGCCGCCGTGCGAGCTCTGCTGAACCGCACTAGTCGCCGCCCCACCCGCCACCGCCCCGGAAATCAGCCCCGCTCCCCAGCCCTTCGCACCCGCGCCCAGCGTATGAATCGCACCTCAATGATGCGCCCTCCCGCCCAAACCCACGCGGCCCCTGGGCGCTGGTCGCTCGTCCCCCTCCCCGAGCAGTACCCCGCCGAAGACCTCGCCGAGGCCGTCGCCCAGCAGCTCCTCGCCTGCTGGGGCGTCGTGTTCCGCAGCCTTGCCCACCACCCCGCCACCCCCACCGCGACCCCCTGGCGAGACATCCTCAAGGCCCTCCGCCGCTTCGAAGACCGCGGTCTAGTGCGAGGCGGCCGCTTCGTGGCCGGCCAAAGCGGCGAGCAGTTCGCCCTACCCACCGCCGCCGACCAGCTCCAATCGGTCCGCCGTCGCCCCCGCACCAGCCAACAAGTAACTATCGCCGCCTGCGATCCCCTCAACCTCACCGGCATCCTCTTCGAAGGCTCCCGAACCCCCGCCACTCCCAACAACACCCTCACCTACACCGACGGCCTACCCAATCCATCCGAGGGTCGACAATCAGCCTGATTGGAGAGCGGACGGCTATGGCTTCCCGCTATGCCCCGCGGGCCATGTTGGCGAAGCGGGTGTGGTGTTTGATGAAGGCCAGGCGGGCTTTTCCGGTAGGTCCGGTGCGGTGTTTGGCCACCAGCACTTCGGCAGTGCCCGCGTCTTGGGTTTCGGGGTTGTAGACCTCGTCGCGGTACAAGAACATGACGATGTCGGCGTCCTGCTCGATCGAGCCCGACTCCCGCAGGTCGGCGAGGATGGGCCGTTTGTCCTGGCGCTGTTCCAGATTTCGAGACAGCTGCGACAGCGCCACCACCGGGCACTGGAGCTCACGGGCCAAGATCTTGAGCCCCCGGCTGATCTCGGAGACCTCAACTTGGCGGTTCTCGGCGGTGTGGCGGCCGGTCATGAGCTGGAGATAGTCGACAATGACCATGCCCAATTCGCCGGTTTGGCTGCGCAGCCGCCGGGATTTACCCCTGATCTCCATGATGGTCACCGCGGGGTTGTCATCGATCCAGATGGGTGCCTCGGCAAGTCGTCCGAGCGCGTTGCTGATGTCGGTCCAGTCCTGGTCGGTGAGCTTGCCGGTGCGAACCCGGGTGGCATCCACCCGGGCCTCAGCGCACAGGATCCGTTGGCTGATCTCGAGCTGGCTCATCTCCAGCGAGAAGACCAGCACCGGCTTGTGGGCCCGGATGGCAGCGTGGGCGGCCATGCCCAGTGCGAAGCTGGTCTTGCCCACCGAGGGCCGAGCACCGACCACCACGAGGGTGTTGGGCTGGAGCCCGCTGGTGATCTCGTCCAAGTCGTTGTAGCCGGTGGGCGTGCCGGTAATGACATCGCCCTGCTCGTAGAGCTTCTCGATGCGCTCCAAGTTGGCTGGCAAGAGCTCGGCCAGGCTGGCCGTGGTGTCGCCCATGCGATCGGCGGCCAGCCGGTACACCATGGCCTCGGCCGAGTCCACCGTCTTTACCACGTCGTCGGCGCCTTCGTAGCCCAGATCGGCGATCTCCCCACCGACTTCGATCAGCTTCCTGAGAGTGGCTGCCTCATGCACGATGTTGGCGTATTTAGCCGCATTGGCCGATGCCGGGGTGCCGGTCTGGAGTTTCACCAATGCGGCGTTTCCCCCCACTTTTTCGGCCAAGCCCCGCCGATTCAGCTCGGCGGCCACCGTCACCGCATCGGCCGGCTCACCTTGGGCGTACAGCGAGCACACCGCCTCGTACACATGAGCGTGCGCTGGCCGATAGAAGTGCTCGGGGCGGATCAAATTCACCGCATCAGCGATGGCGTCGCGGCTCAACAGCATCGCGCCCAACAGGGCTTCCTCGGCATCCAGATCGTGGGGCGGCACACGCCCCAAGCGCGTCGGCGGGGCTGATGACCGGCCGTCGTCGGAATAGTCGAATGGATCGCTCACCACTGCGCCTATTGTCCAGATGGCAGTGACAATTGCTCTGCCCGACCTGATTCCACGGTTGCCTACTCTGGCAAACCGACCATGTGGGCCGCTAGGGGAAGCGCTGTTGAAATTGGGGTATAACCTGGGGATTTACCGAGAACGGCATTTCCAGGGCTACTCGGCGGCAATCACCTCAACGGTGATGGGGAACTCCACCTCGGGATGGGGCTTGGCCGTGACCATATGGCTTCCCAGCTCCTTGATCCCGTCGGAGACCAAGGCCTTGCGCTCCAGCATGATGTTGGCCTGTTCGGCCACGGCCCGCACGATGTCGGCGGTGGTTACCGAGCCGAACAGCTTGCCCTCCGCTCCGGCCCGAGCCGCGATGTGAATCGGGGTGGACACCAGACGACTGGCCATTTCCTGGGCCTCGGCCAACTCCTTGGCATCCCGCAGCTCACGCGAGCGGCGCATGCGTTCCGCTTGGCGCTCAGCCCCGGCCGAAGACTTGAACGCCTTACCAGCAGGTATCAAGAAGTTGCGGGCGTAGCCGTCGGCCACTTCCACCACATCACCCTTCTTGCCCAACTCGTCCACGTTGTCACGCAGTACGACCTTCATGAGGCAGTCTCCTCGTCGACCTCCATCGCGTCAGTTGGCTGTTGGTCGCCCGCCTCTGACACGGGCGCCTCTGGTACGGGCACCTCCGGTACGGGCGCATCTGGGACGGGCGCCTCCGCCATGGCCGCTTCAGCACCCATCACGTCATCGCCGATCTCCGAGATTTCCAACTCGTCGTCATCCATCTCCCCCGCGGCCCGCATGCCGGGTGGCGGTGCAGTGGGCTGGGGGGCCGGTCCGTCGACGCGGTTGTCGTCGCGCATCCGGGTTGCACTGCGCTGGGTGGTGATCCGATTGTTGTAGGGCAACAGCGCCATCTCTCGGGCGTTCTTGATGGCCCGGGCGATCTCCTTTTGCTGCTGTTGGTTGTTGCCGGTCACCTGACGGGCCCGGATCTTGGCCCGGTCCGACATGAACCGCCTCAGCAGGTTGATGTCTTTCCAGTCCACATAGCCAATGCCCTCTTGAGTGAGGACGCTGACCTTCTTCTTGCGGCGCCGGCTGATGTCCTTGGCCCTCGGCTTTTTGAGTCCTTTGGCCATTAGAACGGCTCCTCGTCAAGGTCGTATCCCCCCTGAGGCTGGCTGCGGGCCGGACGGTTGCCGCCGCCGCCCTGCTGGCGGCCCCCACCGCCCCCGTCGCGCCGCTCGTTTCTCATCACCTCAACGGTGGCCCAGCGCAAGCTGGGAGACACCTCGTCGGCGATGATCTCGACCTTGGACCGGCGGTCGCCGTCCTGGGTTTCCCACGACCGCTGCTCCAGCCGCCCGCTTACAATCACCCGAGTTCCCTTCACCAGGCTCTCGCTTACGTTTTCGGCCAACGTGTTCCAACAGGTCACGTCGAAGAACGAAACCTGTTCCTCGGTCTCGTTGGTCTGGCGGTTCTGCCAGCGTCGGTTCCAAGCCAGCCCGAATGTGGCCACGGCGCTCCCGCCGGGGGTGAATCGAAGCTCTGGATCTCTGGTGATGTTTCCGGTAACGGTCACTGTGTTGTCGAATGCCATCTCTGTCTCCTTGGGTTACCCGGCCGTAGCCAGGGGGGTGCCGTCGCCCAACAAGCCGCGCCGAGCAGCTTCTGCGTCGGGCAGACGGATCAGCTTGTGGCGGACCACATCGTCCGCAAGTCGGAGGAGACGTTCCAAGGTGCCCATATCGCGCGTCTCGGTCGCGAACTCGAGAACCAAGTAATAGCCCTCGTGTTGATGGTTGATCTCGTAGGCAAAGCGGCGCTTGCCCCACCGGTCTTCAGAAATCACCTGACCACCGTGGGTGGTGACGTTCTCCGCAACCTGCTCGATGCGGGCGGCCACGTCGGACTCTTCCACGCCCGCGTCCATGATGATCATCAATTCGTATGCCCGCATGGCGAGCTTCACCTCCCTACGGTCCCGGCGCTGACCGGGGCCCCGATCGCCGGGGCAGGGTCTTGTTTCGGAGAAACTCTACCGGCTATCCCCGGTGCCCGTACAGGCCGAGCGCCATTTCTTCGTCGGGGTTCATCTCGTAGCACTCTGCGGGTTCGGGGAAGGCCCCGGAGCGCACATCGGCCGCAAATCGGGCCAGGGCATCCACTCCGTCGGAGTGCATGGTGGCGTAGCGGCGCACGAAACGGGGGAGCATCCGGGTCTCCAGTCCCAACACGTCGTGGAACACCAGCACTTGGCCATCGCAATGGCCGCCTGCGCCGATACCGATAGTGGGCACGTCCACTGCATGGGTGACCATCTGGGCTACCGCGGCCGGCATCCCCTCCAAAACGATGGCGAAGCACCCAGCGTGGGCCAGCGCCTTGGCATCGGCCACCAGACCTAGCGCAGCCTCGCTGTCGCGCCCCTGCACCCGGAACCCGCCCTGGGCCAGCACCGATTGGGGAGTCAGCCCCAGATGGCCCATGACCGGCACCTGGGCCGAAACGATGGCCTCGATCATCGGGACCCGCTCGGCCCCGCCTTCCAGCTTCAGCGCCTGGGCCCCCGCCCGCACCAACTTGGCCGCGTTGGTCACCGTGTCGGCCGTGGTCACGTGGTAGCTCATCCACGGCATGTCGGCCACCACCATCGCCTTGGGGCGAGTCCGGGCCACGGCCGCAGTGTGGTGGGCCATCTCGTCGACGGTCACACTCATGGTGTCGTCGTGGCCCAGCACCACCATGGCCACCGAGTCGCCCACCAAAATCAGGTCGGCACCCGCCTCATCGGCCATGCGAGCGCTGGGAGCGTCATAGGCGGTGAGCATGACCAATGGGTCGGCGCCCAGGCTTCGCTTGCGTTTGCTGATAGCCGGCGCGGTGAGCTTCGTGCCCATCGTTGTTCTCCTTCCCCGTCCAGCGCACTTCGGCTGCCGGCGGTCGCCCCTTACTCTAGCCCATCGTCTCAGCCATCGTGCCAACCCCTCGCCTGCATCAAGCTGGTGGATGGCCGCTAACTTCGGGACCATGGATGATTTGTTGGATCGGATTGACGCAGTGGGGCTGGCCGATGCCATTCGGGCCGGGGAGGTGTCGGAGGCCGAGGTGCTCGACGCCACGATGGCCCGCATCGACGAGCGCAACCCGGGGCTGAACGCCATCACCACCTTGGTAGAGCCTGAGCCAGCAGCCGAAGGGCGGCTTCGAGGGGTGCCGTTCGCCATCAAGGACCTGCACTTCGCAATGCGGGGCACAGTCACCACCCACGGTTCGCGATACTTCGCGGATGCCCCGGTGGACGACCACGACGCTGAGGTGGTGCGCCGCTACCGCGAGGCAGGGCTGGTGCTGGTGGGTCGCACCAACTCCCCTGAGCTCGGCCTGTCCACCACCACCGAGCCCGCTCTGTTCGGCCCGTGCGCCAACCCGCTCGATCCCTCTCGAAGCGCGGGCGGCTCCAGCGGCGGGGCGTCGTCGGCGGTGGCCTCGGGAATGCTCACTGCGGCCCACGCCTCCGATGGGGGCGGCTCCATTCGGATTCCTTCGTCGGCCTGCGGGTTGTTCGGGCTCAAGCCCAGCCGGGGCCGGGTGAGCTTCGGCCCCGATGCCGGGGAGGGATGGAGCGGCTACTCCTGTACCCACGCCATCACCCGCACTGTGCGCGACAGCGCCGTGATGCTTGACGCCATCTCGGGGCTGGCCACCGGCGACCCCTATGTGGCACCTGCGCCCGACTCCACCTTCGAGGCTGCTATGGCAGTGCCGCCGCCCCCGCTGCGGATCGCAGTGTGGGACGGCTCGGCCGACGGTATCGAGATCGATGAGGTGGCCCGGGGGGCGCTGGATACCGCAGTGGCGCTGTGCGAAGAACTCGGGCACCACATTGAGGAGGCCGACCTGCCGATACGCCGGGGGATGGGCTCGCCGCAGGGGATCATCACCACCTCGAACATCGCCGCGCTGATGGCCCGGCGCGAGGCAGTATGCGGGCGGCCTCCCGGCGAGGGTGATCTGGAGCCGCTGGCCGCCTCCATGGTGGCTCGGGGCACTGACATATCTGGTCCCGACTATGCCCAAGCCGTGCTCGACAGCCACTTGATGGGTCGCAAGATGGGCCAGTACCACGCCTCGGGGATCGATCTAGTGCTCACCCCGACCCTTGCCCGGGTGCCGCCCCCACTGGGCGAGCTGATGGCTGACGCCGACGACGTGGCCACGTGGGGCGCCCGCCAGGGGGCCTACAGCCCGTTTTGCGCCATGGCCAACGCCACCGGCCAGCCAGCCATGTCGGTGCCCCTGCACTGGGACGACCGGGGGCTCACGGTGGGCAGCCACTTCATCGCTCCCTACGGCGACGAGGCGCTGCTACTCAGGCTGGCCGCCCAGTTGGAACAGGCTCAGCCCTTCTGGCCCCAGCCCCGCTAGCGCCTGCGCTCAGCGGGGCGAGGGGAAATCAGCAGGGCGATGGGCGCTCAGCGGGGCGAGGGGCAATCAGCGGGGTTGCAGCACGTAGCTGCGGAGGAGGTGGTTCCAGCGACAGTCGGGGCACACCTCCACCTCGTAGCAGGTGAACCGGCCCTTGCGTTGGGCCAGCTTGGCGATCTCCGCGGCGTAGCTGATGCAGCGGCCGTGGGCCGGTAACCGGGGACCGAACACGTACGACACCAGAGCCAGTTCGTCTCCCTGGCACACCGGGCACGGCTCGCCTGCCGGTGTGCCCACCTCCCGGCCAGCTCGCACAAGCTCCGGATGGGCATCACACACATCGTCGGCCATCCGGGTGCCGCTCAAGAGTCGTTGCAGCACATGGGCTCGCACCAACCGGTAATCCACCGTTGAGGCGGGTTCGGGCTGAACCCCTACTGCTGCGGCCATCGAGTCGGCCATGGCGACAGAGTAGCCACATCTGTCAACCTTGAGGCCGCTCTTTTGGGCAACTCGATCTGGCGGCACTCCGCTATAATCCGGCGGCTTTGCTCATATCGCCGCATGGCTGTCCGGCGACTCTGGCCTCTAGCGGCAAGGCCGTTTGCCTTCTGCGCCCACTACTGTGGACCTATGGCGTTCACCCCCACTGCTGAGAAGCTGATCCCCGATCTGTCCACCGCCGAGGAGCTAGTCCTGTTGGCCCGTTGCCTGTGGAGCGAGGGCTACAACGACCACCTGGCCGGCCACATCACCGTCAACATGGGTGACGGCACGTTGATGTGCAACCCCTGGCTCGTCACCTGGGATGAGCTGCGCCCCAGCCAGGTGATCCGCATCGACCTCGACGGCAACGTGGTGGAGGGCGACTGGCCGGTGCCCCCCGGCATCCCCCTCCACCTGGAGTTGCACAAGCTCCGCCCGGGGGTGGCATGGGCCATGCACAACCACCCCCTGTACGGCACGGTGTGGGCCGATATGGCCGAGGTGCCTCCGGCCATGGACCAGTCGTCGTCGCTGGGCGGGGGCGAGTTGGTGCTGGTGGACGAGTACGACGGCGCAGTCAACGACCCCAGCTCGGCTCGCAGCGCCTGTGTGAAGATGGGCGACGCTGAGTTGGCCCTTTTGGCCGGCCACGGCGTGTTCGTATTGGGCAACTCGGCCCGGGCGGTGCACCAGCGAGCGGTGGCCCTCGAGCAGCGCTGCCAGCGGGGGTGGCACATCCGGGCCGCCGGCGGCGAACTCAACCCGGTGCTGCCCGACAGCTACGTGGAGATGATGAAGCGCAGCCCCGGCGACAACTTCATCGGCTTCTGGGAGGCCATGGTGCGGGCCGAGCTGCGCCGCGACCCCGACTTGTTGTCCGGCTGATCGACCATAACGCCAACACGATGAGCGGCGCCCTCGACGGCATCAGAGTCCTCGACCTGTCCACCCGGATGGCCGAGGCCACCGGGAAGACTCTGGCCGATCTGGGGGCCGAGGTGATCAAGGTGGAGCCCCCGGGAGGATGCGATGCCCGCTCCACCCCGCCGTTCGCCCAAGACGGCCGTTCGCTGTTTTGGGAGGCGTGGGGCCTGGGCAAGCACAGCGTGGTGTGCGACATCGACACCCCCGAGGGCCAAGGGCAGCTGAGGGCCCTAGTGGCGGGAGCCGATGTGCTGGTGGAGTCATTCGCCCCCGGCCACCTGGCCGACCGAGGCCTCGGACCCGACGATCTGGCTGCGGTGAACCCCGCCCTGGTGTATGTGTCGGTGACCCCGTTCGGCTTCGGCACCCCTGATGCCGCGGTGCCCATGGTCGATTTGACCCTGTCGGCCGCGGGCGGCCTGTTGGCCATGCAGGGCGACCACGACCGGGTACCCACTCCGGTGGGCCACCCCGAGACGTCGTTCCTCGGAGCCATGCAGGCCGCAGCCGACGCCGCCATGGCGTTGTGCGAGCGCGACCGCAGCGGTGTGGGCCAGCACCTCGACAGCTCCATCCAGGCCGCGGTGATGTGGTCGCTGATGTCGATCACCAGCTACGCCGCTTTGGGCCAGGACTTCCCCGGTCGGGGTGACGACCGAGCCGACATGACCCATCCCGAGATCGTTCCCGGCGTGCGAATGCCGTTCATCGAACCCTGCGCCGACGGTTTCGTGGGGATGACCCTGGTGCTGGGCGATCAGGGCAACCGGGGCATGAAGTCGCTCATGGCGTGGGTGATCGCCGAGGGCGCCCTCGACGAAGACCTGTGCCACCTCGACTGGGAGCGCTACTTGGAACTTCTGGGCGACGGGACCCTGGCCCCGGCTGACGCCAATAGGGCCCTGGGCCAGATGCTTGAGTTCATCAAGACCAAGACCCAGGCCGAGATCCAAGAGCAGGCGGTGGCCGGCAAGATGCTCGTGGCCCCCTGCTACACCTCGGCCTATCTGGCCAGTGACCCGCAACTAGCCGCCCGGGACTTTTGGGTGGAGGTGGAAGGCGCCACCCACGCCGGGCCGTTTGCCCGCCTGTCGGCTACCCCCATCGCCTACCGCCACCCCGCCCCCGCCCTGGGCCAGAACCAAGAGCTGGTGGAGGGCCTCAACCCCGTTTCTGCGCCGGAAACCCCTACTCGGGTGTGGGCGACGCCCCGGGGGGCGTTGTTCGAGGGCCTGAAGGTGGCCGACTTGTCGTGGATCGCCGCGGGGCCGCTCATCTCCAAAGATCTGGCCAACTTGGGCGCCACGGTGGTGCGGGTGGAAACCGAGGCCCGCCTCGACACGCTGCGCTGGATACCCCCGCACCTGCCCCACGCCTCTCCCATGAGCGCCGGTCATCCTATGGCCAACATGAACCAGTCGAAGTTGGGCCTGGGGCTCAACTTCACCGTTCCCGAGGCCAAGGCGGTGATCGACCGGATGATCGAGTGGGCCGACGTAGTGGTGGAGAACTACACCCCCGGCACCGCCGACCGTCTCGGCTTCGGCTACGAGCACGTCCGTGAACTGAACCCCGGCGCGGTGATGCTGTCGAGCTGCATGAGGGGCCAGACCGGCCCTGAGGCCCGCCACACCGGCTTCGGCCTCCACGGCGCCTGTTTGGGCGGCTTCACCGCCATCACCGGCTGGTCCGACCGAGCGCCTCACCCGCCCTGGGGGGCCTACACCGACTTCATCTCTCCCCGCTATGCCCTGTCGGCTCTCGGGGCGGCGCTCCACCACCGCAATCGCACGGGAGACGGCCAGTACATCGACCTGTCGCAGATCGAGGCCTCCATCCACTTCCTGGCCCCGCTGGTGCTGGAGTATCACGACAGCGGCCGGGTGCGCACCCAGGCCGGGTTGAGCTCCGAGCGGGCTGCCCCCCACGGTGTGTACCGCACCGCGGGCATCGAGCGCTTCTGCGCGGTGGCCACCGAGACCGACGAGCAGTGGGAGGTGCTGTGCTCGGTGGTTCCCGAGCTACGCCAGGTGGGTGACAGGTGGTCTGAAACGGGGGCCGCCGATGAGATCTTGGCCGAGTGGTTCGCTCCCCGCGACGGCTTTGAGGCCGCCCAACAGCTCCGGGACGCCGGCGTGCCCGCCTATGCGGCCCTGCGGGCCAGCGACTTCTACGCCGACCCCAATCTGGTGGCCCGGGAGTTCTTCATCGAGCTCGACCACGGCGCCATCGGCACCATGACCTTCGACGGCCCCGTCACCCTGTTCTCCGCCACCCCCGCCCGCCCCTGGCGGGCCGGTCCCATGGTGGGCGAGCACACCCAGCAAGTCATGTCGGAGGTCCTCGGATTCTCTAACGACGAGATCACCGCCCTGGCCGCCACCGGCGCCCTGACTTAGTTGCCCGAAGGAGGCACTCTGTGACCACGAACGAACCCGACCGTACGCCAGCCGACCGATCGGTGTACGAGCGTTTGGCGCTGCATCTGCCCAACGACATCGGAATCGGCAGCGCGCTGATCACCATGGTGGAACCCCACGAGGGCCAGGAATACGAGTACAACCGCTGGTACGAAGACGACCACTTCTTCTCCGGGGCCATGCACGGCCCCTGGGTGTACGCCGGACGGCGCTGGGTGGCCCCCCGGTCGCTGCGCGATCTGCGCCCCGCCGTAAACGAGCCCGCGTTCGATCCCCCCGATGCCGGCTGCTACATCTCGCTGTACTGGAGCACGCCCGGCCACGAGGACGACACCGAGCGGTGGAGCTTTCTAGCCATGGCCGAGGCCCTCATGCCCCACGGTCGGGGCTTCCCCCAGCGCGACCACGTCTACACCGCCTTCCACCACTACCGATTCGGCGTCGTGCGCCCGGGGAGCGGCCCCATGAAGCCCCATTTGGCGCTGAACCACCCCTTCGCCGGACTGGTGGTGGAAGTAGTGGATGCCGCCACCGTCGCCGATCAGGAAGAGCTCGAGCAGTGGCTGGCCCACGACCACCTGCCCTCGGTACTGCCGGGCTCGCCCGCGGTGATGTGCTTGGCCTTCGCCCCCCGGGAGTTCGCCCAGGGCCGTATCGAGCAGGCTGGCACCCCGCCGGTGGCCCCCACCGCCAAGGTGGGCCAGCGCCTGTGCCTGCTGTGGTTCTTGGAGCAAGAACCCGCCAACGTGTTCCCCGCCGCCTTCGCCTCCCACCACAACGCCCTGGCCACCCACCCCAAAGCCTCGCTGGCCCTGTCGGCCCCCTTCATCCCCACCATCCCCGGCACCGACCTCTACGTCGACCAACTCCGCTGATTTCAAGGGGTGTCACAAGCCCTCACTAACATCGCCGGGGTGAGCACCGAACCCCAAGCGCCCGAGCCATCCAGCAATGGCAACCAGGTGAAAACCCATTTTCGGACCTGTCCGCTGTGTGAGGCCATGTGCGGGATGGTTATCAAGACCGAGGGCGAAAAGGTGCTGCCCCCCATCCGGCCCGACCGCGACGACGTATGGAGCAAGGGCTTCATCTGCCCCAAGGGCACCACGCTGGGCCACCTGCACGAGGATCCCGACCGGGTGCGGGTGCCGCTGGTCAAAGACGAGAACGGCACCTTCCAGGAAGCCACTTGGGAGGAGGCCTACGCCCGGTGCGAGGAGCTGCTCCACGGCGTGCGCAACACCCACGGAACCGACGCCATGACCTACTACATCGGCAACCCCGCGGCTCATAACTTCTCCATCAGCCGCTATGTGGGCGCGCTGGTGATGCTCTCGGGCGTGCAGATGGGCTATTCGGCGGGCACCGTGGATCAGTGGCCCAAGAACGTTTCGTCGCAGTGCATGTACGGCAACTCCTGGACCTTCCCCACCCCCGACATCATGCGCACCCAGTACCTGGTGGTCATGGGAGCCAACCCCCACGCCTCCCAGGGCAGCCTGCTGGCCTGCCCCGACGTGCTGGGCGAGATGGACAAGATCCGGGAGCGGGGCGGCAAGTGCGTGGTGATCGACCCCCGCCGCACCGGCACCTGTGACCACGCCGACGAGTGGGTGCCCATCACCCCCGGCACCGACGCCGCCTTCTTGCTGGCTCTGTGCCACGTGCTGTTCAACGAGGGCCTGGTGGAACTGGGCACCATGGCCGGCCATGTGAACGGCCTCGACGAGGTGCGGGCCTTGGTGGCCGACTGGACGCCGGAGATGGTGGAGGCCACCACCCAGGTGCCGGCTGAGACCACCCGCCGCCTGGCTCGGGAGATCGCCGCGGCCGACAGTGCCTGTGTGTACGGCCGCATCGGGCTGTGCAACCAGGAGTTCGGCACGCTGGCCTCCTGGCTCATCGACGTGGTGAATTTGCTCACCGCCAACTTCGACGTGCCCGGCGGGATGATGTTCGGCAACCCCGTCGCGCCGGCCATGGCGACCCTCAACTTCGAGGAGCCCAAGGAGCCCGAGTTCGGCCGCTGGCACAGCCGGGTGCGGGGCGCCCCCGAGGTGCTGGGCCAGGTGCCGGTGTCTTGCTTGTCGGAGGAGATCATGACTCCGGGCGAGGGCCAGTTGAAGGCGCTGGTGGTGGTGGCCGGCAACCCGGTGATCAGCTCGCCCGAAGCCGGTCGTCTCGACGATGCCCTGCCCATGCTGGATGCCATGATCTGCATCGACAACTGGGTCAACGCCACCACCCGCCACGCCGACGTGATCCTGCCCGGCCTGTCGCCGCTGGAGCAGCCCCACTGGGACGAGATGATCTGGTCGTGGGCCGCCCGCACTGCGGGCAACTGGTCGGAGCGCATCTTCGATTTCGGCGACCGCCCCGACGAGTGGGAGGTGCTGGTTCGGGTGGGCGCGCTGATGGGCGGCCAGTCCAACGACGAGATCGACGAGAAGACCATCGACGACGGGTTTTTCTCCGGGCTGTGCATGTTCTTCGGCCTCGACCCCGAGCACGTCCTGTCCCACTACGACGAGGGCGGCCCCGAGCGGATGACCGACCTCATGATCCGGATCGGCCCCCGGGGCGACCGCTACGGCGAAAACCCCGACGGGCTCACCCTCCAGGACTTCAAGGACAACCCCCACGGCCTGGACTTCGGTCCGATGGTGCCCCGGGTGCCCGATATCTTGCACACCCCCTCAGGCCGAATCGAGATGGCCCCTCCCTACATCACCGCCGATGTGGGCCGGCTCCAGCGCCGGCTGGGCCGCGACGACGGGATGGTGCTGGTGAGCCGCCGCCATGTGCGCTCCAACAACTCGTGGATGCACAACGTGAAGGTGCTGGTGAAGGGCAAGGACCGCTGCACCCTGCTGGTGCATCCCGACGACGCCGACGGGATCGGCCTGGTCGACGGGGCGGCAGCCCGGGTGAGCACCGAGATCGGCAGCATCGAAGTGCCGGTGGAAGTGAGCGACGAGATGATGCCCGGCGTGGTGAGCCTGCCCCACGGCTGGGGCCACAACCTCGACGGGGTGCAGCTATCGGTGGCCAAGGAGTTCGCCGGCGTCAACAACAACTTGCTGGCGCCAGGCGAGCTGGTGGATGAGATCTCCGGCAACGCCATCGTGAACGGGATCAAGGTGGAGGTCGTGCCCGTCCCCGCCTGATATTTCGCCGGTGCCGGTGGGTATTCTCAGACTTCTATGGCTATCCCCCAAGACCGCGACATCGACGCCCTCAAGGCCTCGCTGTCCGACTGGATGAACACCCGCCCCGGCGTGTCCGACGCCGAGGTGACCTTCTTGGTGAACCCCGAAGCCTCCGGGTTCAGCAATGAGACCCTGGTGTGCGACGCCGTCTACACCCTCGACGGCCAGACCCGCGAATCAGGCATTGTGGTGCGCAAGCGGCCCACCGACTACGCCATCTTCCCCGCCTACGACATGAGCGTGCAGTATCGGAGCATGCAGAACATGGCCGCCTGTGGCAGCGTGCCGGTGCCCGAGGTGCTGTGGGTGGAGGACACCGGCGACGTGCTGGGCGAACCGTTCTTCATCATGGATCGCCTGCACGGCCGGGTCCCCTCCGACAACCCGCCGTTCTTCCAGGAGGGCTGGGTGTTCGAGGCCACCGCTGAGCAGCAAGCCACGCTGTACAACTCGTCGGTGGACACGCTGGCCGCGGTGGCCCGCACCGACTGGAAGGCCAACGGCTTCGACTTTGTGGAGCGCCCCCAGTACGGCGGGCCGGGGTTCGCCCAGCAGCTCGGCTATCAGCGCTACTACGCCGACTGGGCCGCCGAGGACCGGCCCAAGCCCCTGATCGACGCCGCGTTGGACTGGTTCGACGCCAACGACCCCTCAGGGTCGATGCCTGTCGAGCTGAACTGGGGCGACGCCCGGCCCAGCAACCTCATGTACGGCGACGACTTCAAGGTGATGGCCGTATTCGACTGGGAGATGGCCGACTTGGGCCCCGGCGAGGTGGACCTGGGCTGGTTCCTGTACATGAACCGGTTCTTGAGCGAGGGTGCCGACATCGACTGGCTGCCCGGTTTCGCCGACCGAAACGGCACCATCGCCCGCTGGGAGCAGGCCATGGGACGCAAAGCCGAGCACATCGACTACTTCGAGGCGTGGGGCTGTTTGCGCTTTTGCATAATCATGGTGGCCATCGTGAACATGCAGGTTAAGTACGGGACGTTCCCCGCCGATTTCGGCGCCCAATACGAGCGGGTCAACCCGTCCACCCAGATGCTGGCCCAGTATCTGGGCATGCCCGAACCCGAGTGAGGCTGCTATGAGCGACGCCGACAACCGAGCGCTGGCCGAGGCGTTGTTCGCCGCCTTGGAGCGCATGGACTGGCCCGCGGTGGCCGAGCTGTTCACCGAAGACGGCACCTACCAGGACATGCCCTTTGAGACAGATTCTGGCGGCACCGTCGGACACGCCGGCATCATCGGCAAGCTTGAAGTGGGGCTGAGCACCCTGGAGCGCTTCGAGCTGGGGGTGACCGACATCTGGGTGGATGGCGACAACGTGCTGGTGGAGCGGGTGGAGGTCTGGTACCACTCCGACGGCACTGTGGCCAGCCTCCCCGTGCTGTGCCGCCTCCAAATCCACGACGGAAAGATCGCCCACTGGCGCGAGTACTGGGACTACAACTACCTCATTGCCCAGCAGCCCGACACCTGGCTCCCCCAATCTCCCCGCCCTCGCTGGGACTGACTGAATTTCCCCGCCGAATCGTCGGGCTGGACTCGAATCAGGCCGCGGTTACGAAGATGCGCTCGCTGGCAAATCCGCCGATGCCGACGTGGTGGCCGTCGATCTCCACGGTGGTAGTACCGTCGGGCGAGGAAGCGGTGATGACCCCTTGGGCACCAGGGACCACCGACGAGCCCTCCAGAAAGTCGAGCAGTCCCTCAGTGAACTCCAGTTCCTCGGTGATGCGGGTGACCACGAACTGCTGGCCCACTCCGACTTCGGCCAATGCCTGCGTTGGAGGAGCCTGGTAATCAGATCCGGGGATGGGGTTGCCGTGAGGACAGGTGGTGGGATCGTCGAGCACTCGCATCATGGCCTGCTCCACCAGCGGCGATATGACGTGCTCCCACTTGCCGGCCTCAGCGTGGGCGTCGGCCCACGACAGGCCCAGCACCTGGGTGAGGAATACCTCGGCCAGGCGGTGGCGCCGCACCACCCGCTCAGCCAGATCCGTCCCGTCGGGAGACAGCTCGATCGACCGGCCCTTTAGGGTGACCAGGCCCTCGGCCTCCAAGCGGTGGATCATCTCGGATACGGCAGGGCGGGACACCTCCAGGCGCTCGGCCACCCGGG
>JAJDTA010000235.1 GCA_022827405.1 Acidimicrobiia bacterium | reverse complement strand
GGGCCTTGCGCGGAAGCACATTTGATCTCACTTTGAGCAGTGGATGGGCTATCGCCTGCGCACATTCTCGTTCTAGTTCCAGGTTGCGCTTCTGTCGGATGGCTTCCAGTGCCCTTGCCGCTTTGGCACCAAGCATTTCTTCGGGCCAGGGGAGCCTCGCGTCCCACAGATAGCTCAACATGATCCTCCAGGCATTGGAGGCTGCCCATGGAAGCACGTAGAGCGTGCTGCCCCACTGGACAAATGGCCGAGTGTCGATCCGTTCGGCCCTGCGTTCAATCTCCCAGTGCTCTATGAACATCGCTCCCTGGGGGCTGCTGCTTTGTCGTTGGCAGTGCGGGCGAGCCAGGAGACGGCCTGCTCGTACTCCTCGACGGTAGATACCCCATGTATGCGATCTGCGGCCTCGGCGATCTCGCTCACAGTGGTCGCTGCGAACACTTCGCCATCGGGTATCTCCCATTTCTCGGCGGCATCGAAAACTCCCACTAGGGCATCGAGGGTGAACGCGTGCTCTTCTTTGGAGCTGGTTTGCACTGGTTCCAGGCTGGGGATCACGCTCACGATGCTCTCGGGGGCATCGCCGGCATCGCCGGGGGACGCAATGCCACTCGACAGGTGTGGAACCGGGCCGGGCACATCAGATGCCGCTACCGCGGCCTGGAACGAGACCAGGTCGGCGCGTTCGCTGTCCTCAGGGGTGAATGCGATCTCTCCGGATTCGAGCACCTCGACTTGGAGCCCTCCGACGCCCTTGTGGCTCATCTCGCTGCCCAGGCACGACATCAGGCACAGTTCCGCCAGGCCGAGCACGTCCGTCCAGGCCAGCGAGTCCACCGGCTCCTCCCCATCGGCGGGCGAGACCAGCATCTCGTCGACCAGCAGGGATATCACCCTCGACAGCTCGAACAACTCGCGCAGCTCCCCCAGCATCTTTCCGATGCTCGCTTCGTTGTAGTCGGGGAACCCAGTTACCAGTGAGATGTCTCGCCGGAGCTGCGATCTGTGACAGTGCAGGCGTTCGAGCTGGGTTATCGCGTATTCAAGCAGTTCCCTACTGTCGTGCAGGGCGAACTGGCCTTGGAGTTGGTCGATGAGCCATGGGTAGACCGTCTCGGTGAGCAGCCGCTTCGCCTCTTCGCCAGCGTAGGTCTTGGATTCGACGCTCTTGGCGAGGAGGTGGGCGGAGAGTTCCTTCACCCAGCGGCTTTGGTGCCACTGGTGGACCCCGATGGGGGGCGGCAATTCAATGCGACGCTGGGCTATTGAGACCGCGCCGAACCCGATGGCCGGTGGAGCATCAGCCCAAGCGGACTCGAAATGCTCCTTTTCGGCGCCTGACACCAAGCAGTCGGCGAGCGCGTCGCCGACGCGGGCTTGCAAGAGCCGGTTGTCTTCTTGCAGCAAGTCCCGCAGCGATCGCCCCAACGACACTCGCAGCACGGGCGGTGCGCAGTCGATTTCCAGTGGAGGAGCATCAGGGCGCGGGTCGCAGCTGAAGTCAATTCTCAATGCCCCGATGCGCGAGGCGCTGAGGGCATCCACCACAGCAGCGCGCGTCCTTTCGAGCACGAAAGCCAAGCCAGAGGCCATGTTGCGAAGGAGGCTCGCCGCGGATTGGTCTTCCACCGCGCATTCTTCGGTTATGGCCACTGGGGTCTCCCAAGACATCACGGTGCAGAAAGACCGCGTACTGGGGTCGCAGAGGGTGGTGCTGTCGTCCTGACGGTCGATCATCGGCCAGTGCCTTGCTGAGGGCAGCCCTAGCGCCAGCAACGATTCTTCGAGTCGAAATCTGGTGTGAGCGTCCGTCCACTCCTGTCCGACCCCATCATCTGCGGAGAACAGACCTGACAGCCAGCGGCCGGAGCGCCACAGGGTTTTGCCGTTGCTTCGCCATGCTTCCCACACGCCTATTTCGCCCAGTGCGATGACCTTTGGGAGATCAGGGGCGTCCAGATCGACCAGGTAGTACCAGAGGTCGGATGGCTCCTGTGCAGCAGTGCGCGCTATGTGCAAGACATCCTGCACCGCCATCGGGCGAGGGCCTCCTCGTTGGGCGGCGAGATGCCCCGGCAGCTTCGGGACGGTGATGACTTGCACCTTCGCGATAGTCGCATCGTCAGGTATCTCAATCGACCCGCCCCCTGACGAGAAGGTCTTTCCTGAAGCGACCCGGGCAAGTGCGGCCCGGCTTGACGCTAGGGCATCGTCGAGCGAGCCGTCACGCAACTCCGCCACCACATCCACCACAACCCACTGCCTGCGTCCGTATCGGAAAACGGGAAGCACCCTCGGCACGCCTTCCAATCCGATCAGCCCGAGCAGAGGATGGCCAGCCCCTTCAACGAACGCGCACAGCGCCCCAGTGGCCAACCCCCGCCAAGACTCCAGAACATCGCTCTCGATGGCAAGGGCTTTGTCGGCCAACAGGGCCGCCGCCTCGTTCACCGACTCCTTCAGCAGTGCCGCAGGAATCGACTGGAACCTGCCGGGTCCCTCCCTTATCGCGATGTTCGCCCCAAACGAGCCGTGCATCTCAGCGTCGTACCGCAGCCGACGCGGAGGGCAGCTGTGCGCCGTGATGGCCTCCATGGCCCGACTGGGATCGCGGCAAGTAGTGCTCTGATCCTGTAACGGCCTCAGGGCAATGGCGGCGTCTAGTTCGGCGGACCGAATGCGGGGCGGGGCATCGAGATCGGGCATGTCGCCTTCCGGCCAGAACTGTGACAACTCAGAAGCCACATAACTCATCCGCCGAAGAGCGACCTCGACCACATCTCCGAACCCATAGCCGATGGCAGGAACCAATACCGGGTCGATAGCATCGGCCAGCCACTCCCACAGGTCGACATCCCCAACAGGGTGAGAGCTGACCCCGGGAAGCAGCCGGAACAACTCATCCCTCCAACGAACCTGAACCGCCAACCGCGGATCGCACGGCTCATAATCTTCAAAACGGGCAAGCCCCGGGCTCTCCACATGAGCAGCAGTAACAAGATCTGGCAACAGCGACGGCTCAACACGGCGGGGCCCATGCTTCGTCCGGCCCACAATCGCGTCAAACGTCAATACCAATGAAGGAATGCGGTGGCCAGCGGTAGGGGAGGCGCTAGCGGCCTCGACCAACGCCAACAGATCGCCTCGCGCCCTTCCCTTAGCCACAGCGGCGATCTGCCCAACCCCATTCTCGCGCCGCTCGCGCTTTTCCCGGCTCTTTCGTCCCAACGTCCAGTGATGCCCTTATTCGCCCCGATTTATCGTTCCTGACCCGCCGCCCGAAACGCTAATGCCCTGCTCATGAACACAAGAAGAAATTTATTTCTTAGCTAGGTCTGAAACGTGCGGAGATTGTTGACAGTCGGGGCCTTTCGTGAGAGGAAGATCCTACGGACGAGAAAGAGCAGCAGCGCAAGATCCGGCACCGCCTCCAACCCCCACCCCGACCCCACAACCCACCCGCCGTCCCACCAGCAGCAAACCGCGGCCTGAACTCACACCGCTCTCCAAGGCACGCCTATGTTGGGGCTCTGTGAACGCCAGTACGCACCAGCAGCTAGCGAACTTCATTTGGAAGATCTGCAATCTGCTGCGAGGGCCTTACAAGCGCAACGAGTACAGGAAGGTGATCTTGCCGCTGACGGTACTGCGGCGGTTCGACTGTGTTCTCGCGGACACCAAGGAGGCAGTGCTCGCCGCCCACGTTGAGCACGCTGGCCAGCCGGATACTGTCCGCGAGCAGCTCTTGGAGGCGGCGTCGGAGCTTCCGTTCTACAACACGTCGAAGCTGGATTTCGACAGGCTGCTGGACGACCCGAATCTGCTGGCTCAGAATCTCAACTCATACATAGGCGGCTTCTCTGAGAACGTCCGGGAGGTCATCGAACGGTTTGGGTTCGCCGACCACATCGCCCGCATGAACGAGAAGAATCTGCTGTACGAAGTCGTCAAGGCATTCGCAGGGGTGGACTTGTCGGTGGATCGCGTCGACAACATGCAGATGGGCTACGTGTTCGAAGAGCTCATCCGCATCGGGGCTGAGCAGTCCAACGAGGAGGCGGGGGAGCACTTCACTCCGCGAGAGGTGATCCGGCTGATGGTCAGCCTTTTGCTGTCACCCGAGCTTGACTTGGGTAAAAGCCATGTCGTCAAGACGATCTACGACCCTGCGTGCGGGACCGGCGGGATGCTGTCGGTGGCAGAGGAGTATCTGCTGGAGCACAACCGGGAGTCGCGCCCGATCCTGTACGGGCAGGACTACAACGACGAAGCCTGGGCAGTGTGCAAATCCGACATGCTGCTCAAGGGCCAGGACGCGGACAACATCATTCGTGGGGACACGTTCACCAGCGACGGTTTCCAACGGCACCCCGACGGTAAGCCCTGGAAGTTCGACTACATGCTTGCCAACCCGCCCTTCGGAGTGGAGTGGAAACAGCAGCGCCAGGTCATCGAACGTGAGCACGACACACTCGGATACGACGGGCGGTTCGGCGCTGGCACGCCGAGGATCAATGACGGGTCGCTTCTGTTCCTTCAACACATGCTGTCCAAGATGCAGCCTGTCGGAGGTGACGGTGGGGGCGGCAGCCGTATTGCCATCGTGTTCAACGGGTCACCGCTGTTCACCGGAGACGCTGGAAGCGGAGAGAGTGACATCCGACGCTGGATCATCGAGAACGACTGGCTGGAAGCGATCGTCGCCCTGCCCGACCAGATGTTCTACAACACCGGCATCTCCACCTACATCTGGATTCTGACCAACCGCAAAGAACAGCACCGCAAAGGCAAGGTGCAACTCATCGACGGTCGCCAGTTCTTCGAGAAGATGCGTAAAAGCCTCGGCAACAAGCGCAACGAACTCTCCCAAGCCCAAATCGACGACCTGACCACTATTCACGGCAACTTCATCGACGGCGAGGCTCGCGACTTCACAGACGAAGACCCCGTGACCCACCAATCCCGCACCCGCTCTCGCGCCGTCAGCAAGATTTTCGACAACAGCGACTTCGGCTACCAGAAGATCACCGTTGAGAGACCGCTGCGGCTAAGGTTCCCCCCCCCCCGATCTCGACAGCCGCCTAGAGAGCCAACGGGAATTCGCCAACCTGGCGAAGAGCAGAAAGCGTCCTGGACCCGAACACGATGCCGAGGTGGCTTCGGGCAAACGCCGCCAAGAGTTGATCCGAGCGCTGCTGGATGCAGTCGCCGACGAGATGGGCGACGCGGTTATCAACGACCGCGACGCGTTTCTCAAAACCGTCCGGGACACTGCCAAAGCCGCTGGCGCGAGGCTGTCTGCACCTGAGCTGAAGGCCATAGTCGCGGCCGTCGGGAAACGCGACCCCAACGCCACAATCTGCACGGACAAGAACGGCGACCCCGAGTCAGACCCAGAGCTGCGCGACACCGAAACCGTCCCACTCAATGAGGTCATTGACGACTACATGGCTCGAGAGGTGCTGCCCTACGTTGCCGACGCGTGGGTAAACCACACCAAGACCAAGATCGGCTACGAAATCCCCCTCAACAGGCACTTCTACGTCTACGAACCACCCCGCCCGTTAGACGAAATCGAAGCCGACCTGCAAACACTCGAACACGAAATCGTCGAAATGCTCGCAGAGGTCACCTCGTGAAGCCGCCCTATCCCAACTACAGACCCTCGGTCTCGGAGTGGCTCGAAGAAGTGCCGAAGCACTGGGAGGTCAAGAGGCTGGGGTATATCGCGGACTACCGCACCAGCAACGTGGACAAGAAGTCCAATGACCAAGAGTTGCCAGTGAGATTATGCAACTACACCGATGTCTATCACCAGGAACGCATCCGAGCTAGCGACGGTGACTTCATGGAGGCAACTGCCTCGGCGCAGGAGATCGCCAGGTTCAAGCTGAGCGTTGGAGATGTCCCGATCACCAAAGACTCGGAAGACTGGACAGATATCGCTGTCCCTGCCCTGGTTGAAGAGACTGCAGATGACTTTGTCTGCGGGTACCACTTGGGCATCATCCGACCAGACCCACTGGCGGATCCCGCGTTCGTCTTTCGGGCCATGCAATCGGTGACCGTGAACTCGCAGCTACAAGTCTCGGCATCTGGCATTACCCGCTACGGCTTGCCGAAACCCGCGGTTAGTGAGGCGCTAATCCCTGTACCACCACTGTCGGAGCAACGTGTCATCGCCGGATTCCTCGATCACGCGACTGCGAAGGTGGATGCTCTGGTAGCGAAGAAGCGGCAGCTGATCGACCGGCTCGCCGAGTACCGGACAGTGCTCATCACCCGGACGGTAACCAAAGGGCTTCCACCTGATGTCGCCAAAGCCGAAGGGTTCGAGCCGTCACCGCCGCTCAAGCCGTCAGGGGTTGAAGAGTTCGGAGCCGTGCCAGGGCACTGGGTGGTCTTGCCGCTGAGGCAAATCGGCCGGTTCTTCAAGGGTGGAGGAGGAACCAAGGCTGATGAAGTCGACGGTGGGATTCCCTGCGTGCGATATGGGGATCTCTACACACAGCACCAGTTCCACATAAGGGGCAGCCGAGCTGGCATCGCTGAAGCGAGCACCAGTCAATACCGGCGATTGCAATACGGAGACCTGCTGTTCGCTGGGTCAGGAGAAACCCTCGAAGAAATAGGCAAGTCGGCGGTCAATCTCATTGACGGTCGCGCTTACTGCGGCGGTGATGTCATCGTATTCAGACCCTTCAACGAGATTGATGCAACCTTCCTTGGTTACGCCGCTGATTGCCTCCCTGCCATCTATCAAAAGGCTTGCATGGGGCGAGGCGTCACGGTCATGCACATCTACAGCAGCGAACTCAAGGAACTACAAATGCCCCTTCCGCCCCTCGACGAACAGCGAGCTATTGCAGCGTTCCTTGACCGCCAGGCAGAGCGTATCGACGCTCTCTCTGCTCGGGTAA
The DNA here is from genome assembly GCA_022827405.1 of Acidimicrobiia bacterium. Taxonomy (GTDB): domain Bacteria; phylum Actinomycetota; class Acidimicrobiia; order Acidimicrobiales; family Bin134; genus Poriferisocius. The sequence goes on along the minus strand of JAJDTA010000235.1, from coordinate 22,008 downwards.
GGGCAGCCATCGAGCGGCTCACCGAATACCGCTCGACACTCATCACGGCAGCGGTAACCGGGAAGATTGACGTGAGGGATCGTGAGCCAGTCGAGACAGAAGCTAACGCATGACCAACCAGGCAGACGAGAGGACGTTTGAGTCGACGGTGGAGTCGATGCTGGTCGAGGGTGGCTGGCACAAGGGCGATATTGATGAGTGGGATGTGGAGCGGGCTGTGTTCCCTGCCCGGGTGGTCGCGTTCCTGCGGGCTGCTCAGCCCGAATTGTGGGACCAGTTGGCAGCTCAGCACGGCGAGAGCCTGGATGAAATGGTTGTGGACCAGTTGGCGAAGCAGCTTGACATCAAGGGGACTCTTGGGGTGTTGCGCCAGGGCTTCAAGTTCCAGGGCAAGACGTTGCGAATGGCGTTCTTCAAGCCAGCCAACAAGCTCAATCCTGAAGCGATGGAACAGTTCGGCCTGAACGAGCTCACGGTGACGCGCCAGGTTTGGTGCCATCCCGGCAGGGGCGACACCATCGACTTGTTGTTTGCACTCAACGGTGTGCCGGTGGCGACCTGCGAGCTGAAGAACCCGATGACGGGTCAGACGTGGCGCAATGCCATTCGTCAGTACAAGGAGGATCGTGACCCCAACGCTCCTGTGTTCAAGTTCTCCAAACGCGCTCTGGTGCATTTCGCCGCTGACACCGACGAGGTTCACATGGCCACGCGGCTGGCAAAGAACAAGACCCGGTTCTTACCATTCAACCGGGGCAGCGCCCCCGGCGATATCAGGTGCGGGGCGGGCAATCCAGAGCATCCGTCGGGTTACCGCAGCGGCTATTTCTGGCAGGAGGTCCTTGAACGCGACCGCTTCTTGGACATCTTGGGCCATTACATGTTCAAGGAGCACCGCGACGAGAAGGTCTACGACAAGGATGGAGGTGCGCGCACGGTGAGGCGGGAGACGTTGGTGTTCCCCCGCTACCACCAGCTCGATGCGGTGGACAGCCTTGTGGGGACGGCTCGAGTAGAGGGGGCTGGGAATAACTACCTGATCCAGCATTCGGCGGGCAGCGGGAAGACCAACAGCATCTCTTGGTTGTCGCACCGGCTGGCGAGCCTGCACACCGACGCTGACGACAAGGTGTTCGACTGCGTTCTGGTCATCACGGATCGGCGAGTCCTCGACCGGCAGCTTCAAGACGCCATCTACCAGATCGAGCACGCCCAGGGTGTCGTCAAAGCCATCGACGAGGACTCAAAGCAGCTGGCCCAGGCTCTTGTGGATGGGACGAAGATCGTGATTACGACCTTGCAGAAGTTCCCGTTCGTCATGCAGGGGCTGTTGTCCATCGCCGGTGCTGGCTCTCCCGATGAACCCAATCGGGATGAGCAGTTCCAGGCAGAGGAGTGGAGACAGACGATAGCTGGGCGCCGTTATGCGGTGATCGTCGATGAGGCGCATTCCAGTCAGACCGGGGAAAGTGCCCGCGATATGAAAGCGATCCTGGGAGAGCGCTCACGGGCTGCTTCGGAGAGCGTTGAGGACTGGGAGGACGGGCTGAACGCTGTGGTGGAGTCACGCGGCCCGCAGCCGAACCTGTCGTTCTTCGCGTTCACCGCCACCCCCAAGGGCAAGACCATCGAGATGTTCGGACGGCAGGTAACCGCCGCCAACCCCGAGGCGTTCCACGTTTACAGCATGCGCCAGGCCATTGAAGAGGGTTTCATCCTCGATGTGCTGCGGAACTACACCGACTACGACACCTACTACAGGATCGCCAGAAATGCCGCCGATGACCCCGAGTACCCGGAGCGCCGCGCGGCCAGGGCCCTCAGCAAGTACGCATCGATCCACCCACACAATCTCGCCCAGAAGACCGAGGTCATCATCGAGCACTTCCGCGCCAACGTCAGACACCGGATGGGCGGCAAGGCCAAGGCGATGGTGGTCACGTCGTCGCGGCTCCACGCCGTGCGCTACATGCGGGCCTTCGAGGAGTACATCAACCAGAAGGGATACACCGACATTCGCCCGCTGGTCGCGTTCAGCGGCACCGTCACCGATCCCGACACCGGTGAGGATTTCACCGAGTCCGGCATGAACACCGACATCGTGAGCGGCAAGCAGATCAGCGAGTCGGCGCTGCCGGCCCGGTTCGACTCGCCCGACTACCAGATTCTCCTCGTGGCCGAGAAGTACCAGACCGGTTTCGACCAGCCGTTGTTGCAGGCGATGTACGTGGACAAACGCCTCGATGGGGTTCAGGCCGTGCAAACGCTTTCGCGCCTCAACCGGGTGGCTCCCGGTAAGAGCGACCCGTTCGTGCTGGATTTCGTCAACGACCCCGAAAACATTGGCGCGGCCTTCGCCCCCTACTACGACCAGACCCAGCTCGAAGCCCAGTCAGACCCGATCCTGCTCGACGGCCTCAAGTACGAACTCGATGAGATGCAGGTGTACCACCACGACGAAGTGGAGCGGTTCGCCCAGGTGTACTTCCAGCCCTTCGACAAACGCCAAGAAAGCGACCACGCGCGGTTGGTGTTGGAACTTCAGCCCGCGGTCGACCGGTTCAGGCACCTCGAAGAGGACGACCAGGCCAGGTTCCGCGACCGGCTCGGAGCGTTCGTCCGGCTCTATGCGTTCATCAGCCAGATCATCCCGTATGCCGACAGCGACCTTGAACAGCTCGCAGCATTCGCCAAGAGGCTGCTGCCCAGCCTTCGCGACGACATGATGGAGCAGCTGCGCCTCGAAGACGAGGTTGAGTTGGAGTACTACCGCCTACAGCATGTCTCCACCGGAGCAATCGACCTCGATGACGAGGGCACAACGGTCAGGAGTCCTATCGACGTGGGCACCGGCCGAACCGAGGAGGACGAGGCCCCGCTCTCAGAGATCATCGCCAACCTCAACGACCGATTCGGCACGGCCTTTGACGATTCAGACCGGCTGTTCTTCGAGCAGATCCAAGAGGACGGGGTGAACAACGAGAACATCAGCCAGACCGCCGAAGCCAACCCCTTCGAGAAGTTCGACCTCGCCATCCGCCAAGAACTGCCGAAGCTGATGATCGACCGCATGGCCGACAACGACGAAATCGTCAAACGCTGCCTCAACGACCCCGACTTCCAAGAAATCGTCTTCGCTGGCCTAGCCAGAGGCATCTACGAAACAGTCACCGCCCAGTGATCGCAGATGCCCGAGCAGCAAACGGGGGACAAACAGTTTGAGTTTTCGGTCTTTTAGGTATTTTTCAGGGAGGGAAATGTCGCTGGGGTTGGTATAATTTCATTTATGGAATTTACGTCTAATCCCAGTACAAACAGCGGTAATACCGGTGTTGGTGGGGGTTTCGGGTTTCCGGATTTTTCTGGGGCGAGTGCTTCGGAGTTGTTGGGTTTGATGGGTCAGGCCGATTTGTTGCGCCGTCGGGCTGAGGGGTATCTGGTCGGGCTGGTTGCCCGCTACGGGGAGCTGGAGGGTCCGGGTGCGGCGGCGACGGTTTGCCATCAGTTCGGCATCAGCGCGTATCGGGCTCGCCAGCTGGCCAGAACGGCCCAGGGCGTCGCGGCGATGCCTCAGATTCTGGGCGCGGTCCAACATGGGCACATCTCCGCGGATCAGGGCGGGATGGTAGTGGAGTCGCACAAGCGGGCGCCGATGAGCGAAGAAGACCAACAAGAGCTGTTGGACCTGGGCGCCTGGCAGGGCCACGACGATTTCAAGAAGACCGTGGCGGCCCGCGAGGACCAGCGCCGCGCCAATGGCGGCATGGGCCGGGCAGAGCGCCAGCGGGCCCGCCGGTCCCTCAAGGTGTTCGACGGCACCGGCGGCATGGTCGTGGTGCACGGCGAGTTGGACCAGGTGTCCGGCGAGCGGTTCAAGATCGCCCTTGGCGCGATGAGCGACAAGATGCTCGTCGACGACATCGCCTACGACCCCATCCGCACTTTCGAGCAGCGCAACGCCGACGCGCTGGTCGCGCTCGTCACCCAACAGCCCGCCGACAGCGCCAACCCCAATCCCTTGGCGGGCGTATCGGACTGCGGCATCCGCCCGCAGAAAACGGTGATGGTGGTGTCCGCCGAATACGACGCCATCGAGGGCCGGCTGAAGAGCGCCGGGCTCATCGACGGAACGCCGATCGACCTCGACGAGTTGCGCCGCCTGGCCTGCGACGCGGACATCGTCCCCATGATCTTCGGAAACGACGGGCAACCCCTCTACTTAGGACGAGCCCAAAGAGCGCCCACCAAAGCCCAAAAGCTGGCCCTGTACAAAAGAGACCGCCGCTGTGTGGGCTGCGGCCTAAGACCACAGATCTGCGACGCCCACCACATCGTGCCCTGGGACCACAACGGGCCCACCGACATCACGAACCTGGTGCTGTTGTGCCCCCGCTGTCACACCAAAGTCCACAAACACGGCCACACCATCCAACACGACACCGAAACCGGCCGATACCGCCTCCAACCCCCACCCCGGCCCAGCCCGACAGCCCACCCGCCGCCCGCTGAACAACTAACCGCCGCCTGAGCAGAAACGAGACCCGTAGCGAAGTCTGGCTAGGTCAGATCCTCCAGTCTTGAAGCATGAGTTGCATCACGGTTACGTCTAGCCAGCGGCCGAATTTGCGGCCTACTTCGCGTTCGATGCCGGCTACTTCGAATCCCACGGAGCGGTGGATGGCGACCGATGCCTCGTTTCCCCCTGATATGCGGGCGATCACGGTGTGGAATCCGTGGCTCTGAGCCAGGGCGATTAACTCCACCAGTAGATCACGGCCGATGCCCTGGCCCCGGTGGTCTTGGTGGACGTACACCGAGTTCTCCACGGTGGTGTTGTAGGCACAACGAGAATGGAAGGGCGACAGCGAGGAGAAGCCCAGCACGGTGTCGTCATCGTCTTCGGGAGTGGCCACGAGAACCGCGTGAACTCCGCTGCGGTCCTGCAACCAAGTGCGCTGGGCGGCCAGAGTGCGAGGCTCCAACTCAAAGATGCTGGTCCCGTTCAGAATCTCGTAGTTGATGATCTCGCGGATGCCTTCGGCATCCGACAGCCGAGCCGCACGAATCGCCACCCGCCTCACCGTATCGCCCGTCACCTCCCAATTCTGGCTAATTCTGGCTTTCCCGCTACAGGCGGAGAGTGGCAATATTTACGTCGCAAAGGGATAGAGTTCCCAGCCCGCCTCCTTAGCTCAGTCGGCAGAGCGTTTCCATGGTAAGGAAAAGGTCGAGAGTTCGATTCTCTCAGGAGGCTCCGGGTCTCTCAGGCGGCTTCCCGCCGCTCAGGAGGCTCCAAGGCGGCGTAGCTCAGTTGGTAAGAGCGCTCGACTCATAATCGAGAGGTCGCCAGTTCGAGTCTGGCCGCCGCTACCACCCACTCTTTCGCCCCCCGGGGGGCGGCTATAGGCTGGCCCCATCGAACCCGCAGCATCTCGCGAGCCGACATTTGAAGACGCCGAATTGGTGGAAGCCGCCCGTCGGGGCGACCGGGATGCGTTCAACGAGCTGGTTCGGTCCACCTACCGCGACACCTTCGCTCTGGCCTATCGACTCACCGGCAACCGGGACGACGCGGGAGACGTGGTGCAAGACGCCTACGTTCGGGCCTACCGGGCGATCCGCCGATTCCGGGGTGACTCCAGCTTCTCCACCTGGATGTACCGCATCACCAGCAACTGTGCGTCGACCCATTTGAGCCGCCGAACCCGACAGCGCACCGAGGAGCTGAGCAACGACGCCCCCATCGTCGACCTCCGCCCCGAACAGGACCCGAGCCTGCGGGCCGAGGCGGCGATTTTGCGCCACCACATCGACCGGGCAGTTCGATCGCTGCCCGAGCGTCTGCGCCAAGTGGTGGTGCTGCGCGATCTGCACGACCTCTCCCACAGCGAGATTGCTGCTGAATTGGGCATCACCACCTCCGCGGCCAAGGTCCGCCTCCATCGGGCCCGACAGCGGCTTCGCACCGTGTTGCAGCGCACCACCGAGTTCGGCGCCGGTCTCGCGGCACCTCCGATGAAAGACGAGCCGATGAAAGACGAGCCGACGAAAGACGAAGGAGCCCCATGATCAATGACGCCTCTCGGTCTTTCGAACACCGGGCCCCGGCCGAGGCGCCTCCCACCCTGGTTTGGAAGGTCATGGCCCGCCTCGACCAGTACGACCGCCGCCGCCAGCTCATCAGGCGCTTCCTGGCCGCGACCACGCTGGCCGTGCTTACCGTCGCTTACCGCCGCCGCACCCGTAGATAGCGGAACCCGAGCCAATCCCAGACCACAGTTTTGCATTGCGGGTTGCAACCCTCGGCACGGTAGCCTTGGACAACCCCTGACAAAGGGCAGTGGCTCAATTGGTAGAGCACCGGTCTCCAAAACCGGCGGTTGGGGGTTCGAGTCCCTCCTGCCCTGCGCAAGCAATTCCGTCTCCGCAGTGCCAGGTGCACTGGAGTCCTCATGAGCGACCTGAATAGACAACAGAAGAGGATGGCCAAGAAGCAGGGCTTCGTCGATGAGCAAGGCGACCCCGTCCGCGAGCGCCGCCCGCCTCGGAACCAGCCTCGCCCCGGTGAGGAGCGGGTTGGGCCCACCCAGTTCCTGCGCGAAGTCCGCGGCGAGCTCCGCAAGGTGTCTTGGCCCCGACGAGAGGAAGTAGTCAACTACTCCATCGTGGTGCTGGTGGTCTTGGTGCTGCTCACCACCGCCATCGGCCTGCTCGACTGGGGCTTCAGCGAGGCAATCTTGAAGTTGTTCGACCGATGAGCCCTGAAGTAGACGAGAGCGAGATGACAGACCTCTTCCCCGCAAGCGCCGACCCCGTCGCGCCCGAGGCCGATGCTGACGGTGCCGACAATGCTGACGGTGCCGACAACGCTGTCGAGGCCGTCGACGCGGCAGAAGCAGCCGCGGCCCTGCTGCCCACCGGACCAGTTGCCCAACCCGAACCCGTCGGTAGCGACCAGGCCGAAGATCTCGCACTGCCCGACCCCCTCGCAAGCGACCAAGCCGAAGATCTCGCACTGATCGGCGATGTCGCTGCGGAGGACATCGCTGCGGAGGGCGAAGCCGACCACCTCATCGACGCCGACGAATTGGTCTATGAGAAGGCCGAGGAAGAGGCCGAGACCATCAGCCCCTACGACATGCCGGGGAAGTGGTACGTGGTCCACACCCAGTCGGGCTACGAGAACAAGGTCCAGCAGAACATCGAGGCTCGTCGCAAGACCATGGACACCGAGGGCCACATCCATGAGACGGTCATACCCATGGAAGATGTGGTGGAGTTCAAGGGCGGCAAGAAGGTCACCACCAAAAAGAAGATGTTCCCCGGCTATCTGCTGGTTCGAGCCGAGATGAACGACATCTCCTGGGACGTGATTCGCAATACTCCGGGGGTGACCGGTTTCGTCGGCCATGGCCAGCGGGGCAGCAAGCCGTCGGCCCTCAAGCGCAAGGACGTGGAGAACTTCCTCCAGGTCAAAACCGACGGCGAGCAGACCGTCCGCCGCAGCAAGCCCCGCCTGCTGTACGAGGTGGGCGAGACCATCCGGGTCAAAGAGGGCCCATTCGCCGACTTCTCCGGCGAAGTGGCCGAGATCAACGAAGACCAGCTCAAGGTAAAGGTCTTGGTCAACATCTTCGGCCGAGAAACGCCGGTCGAACTCGAGTTCTCCCAAGTCGCCAAGCTCTGAACAAGCTCTAACGAGGATCTAGCCAAAAAGGGGCACAGCTATGGCTCAAAAGAAGGTAGCCACCACAATCAAAATCCAGATTCCTGCGGGACAGGCCACGCCGGCACCCCCCGTGGGCACTGCACTCGGCCCCCACGGCGTGGCCATCATGGACTTCTGCCGGGACTACAACGCCAAGACCGAGGATAAGCGGGGCCAGATCATCCCGGTTGAGATCACCATCTACGAAGACCGCACGTTCACCTTCATCACCAAGACTCCACCCACCTCCTTCCTCATTCGGGAAGCAGCCGGCTTGGAGAAGGGCTCTATGGAGCCGGGCCGCGAGGTTGTTGGTGCCATCACCGACGACCAGTGCGCCGACATAGCCAAGATCAAGATGCCCGATCTCAACACCGACGACCTCGAGCAGGCCAAGCTGCAAGTGGCCGGAACCGCCCGCAGCATGGGCATACGAGTGGAATAGCCGAGCAACAATTCACGATCAACATAGACACAGCAGTCATATCCAACCGCCCGACGGGACGACCTCGCCCGGCGGGCCAACAACACTGAGGGAGCCGACATGGCGAAAAATGGCAAGCGGTACAACGATGCCGCCCAGCGTTACGACAAGCAGCAGCCGCACACCGCCAGCGAGGGCGTCGAGTTGGTGAAGAGCTTGACCGCGGCGAAATTCGACGAGACCTTGGAGCTCGCCGCCCGCCTGGGGGTCGACCCCCGGAAGTCCGAGCAAATGATCCGGGGCACGGTCAGCCTCCCGTCGGGCACCGGCACCGACGTTCGGGTGGCGGTGTTCGCCCAGGGCGAGGCGGCCGCGCAGGCGAGCGAGGCCGGTGCCGACGTGGTGGGCGCCGACGACCTCGCCGAGCAGGTGCAGGCCGGCGACATGGACTTCGACGTGGCCATCGCCACCCCCGACATGATGCCGGTGGTGGGCAAGCTCGGAAAGATCCTGGGGCCCCGAGGGCTCATGCCCAACCCCAAAACGGGCACTGTCACCGATGACGTGGCCAAAGCAGTGGGCGAGTTCAAGGGCGGAAAGGTGGAGTACCGCACCGACCGCCAGGGGAATGTCCATGTGCCGGTGGGCAAGATCAGCTTTGAGCCCGATGCCCTGGTGGCCAATATCCGTGCGGTCATGGAGGAGCTGAATCGGGCCAAGCCTGCCGCCCTCAAGGGCCGGTATATCCGCAAGGTCACCATCTCCTCCACCATGGGACCCGGCGTGCGGCTGGATCCCGCCGACTTGGGCGCCAGCACCTGATCTGGTAGCTTTTTCCGGCTTACAACTAATCGATTTGCCGCAGACATCAGGCGCAGTGCCCAGCACTGCTTAATTGGCTGAAGTTGCAAAACAGCTGAAGCTGGCCTGACGAGGTGAACTCTCCCGAGACTTTGGGGCGTTCGCATGTCGGCGGCGCCCCATTGCTGGTTCTCACGGAGGGTTCGGCAACCTGATGGAAAATCCCCGCCCCGAAAAAGTGGCCGTCGTGAACGAGGTGCGCGAGCGCATCTCCTCGGCCGAGGCGGTGGTCATCACCGACTACCGCGGCCTGGACGTGCCGGCCCTGGCCGACCTTCGCCACCAGCTGCGCGAGGCCGGCGGCGAGTACAAGGTGTACAAGAACACCCTGACCCGCTTCGCCGCCCGAGAGTTGGAACTAGATCTCGATGAGTTCTTGGTGGGCCCAACCGCCCTGGCGTTCACCGGCAACCGCGAGGACGGCACCCCCGGCGACGCCGTGTCGTTGGCGAAGGCTCTGTGCCGGTACACCGAGGATTCCGAATTCCTATCCATCAAAGGGGCTGTGCTCGACGGTCAGGTGCTCTCGGCCGACGATGTGAGCGCATTGTCCAAGCTCGGAACCCGAACCGAGATCCTGGCCGAGATCCTCGGACTGCTGGAAGCCCCCCTGGCCGAGATGGCCAGGTTGCTGGAAGCCCCCCTCGTCGAGATGGCCGGCCTGCTTGATGCCCCGCTGGTCGAGACCGCCGGGCTGTTGGAGTCGCTGAGCGAAAAGGGCGGTGCTGCCGCATGATCCGCTCATCGGCGTCAGCGCAAACGAGCGCAAACGATCGATAACCACGAACCAAAGAAAAAGGAATGAGGAACAGACATGTCCAAGGTTGACGAGATTCTGGACTCCATCGGGTCCATGACCGTGCTCGAATTGTCCGAGCTCAAAGAGGCGTTCAAAGAGCGCTTCAACGTGGAGGCGGCGGCCCCCGCCGCGGCCATGCCCATGATGATGGCTGCCCCCGGCGCCGACGGCGGCGGAGATGCCGCCGCTGAAGAGCAGAGCGAGTTCGACGTGGTCTTGACCAGCGCGGGCGAGAAGAAGATCCAGGTGATCAAAGAGGTGCGCACCCTCACCAACCTGGGCCTCAAAGACGCCAAAGAGCTGGTGGACAACGCTCCCAACCCGGTCTTGGAGAAGGTCTCGAAAGAAGATGCCGACAAGGCCAAGGAGCTCATCGAGGCGGCCGGAGGGGCTGTCGAGCTCAAGTAGCGCTCTGCTGGCACAATCCAGCCGGGCATGGTTTGTAAACCATGCCCGCACCGCGTATCATTCCTAGATACGTGCTCGCTCGTCCCCCTGGCCACGCCTTCTCTTTTGTCGCGGCCGCGTTTTCGGGATTCCGCCCTCCCGTTGACGTTTAGGGGTCCGTGCAGCCTACCGGCGTTGCCCGTCCACCACACCACCTCAGGAGCTCACCTTGGCCCCCCGTTTGGCGACCCGCGACCGCTACTCCTTCGGAAATCTGGAGGAGGTGCTTGCTCTACCCGACCTCATCGCAGTGCAGAAGGACTCCTTCCAGTGGTTCATCCGCCAAGGCTTGGCCGATGCCTTCCGCGACATCAGCCCCATCAAGGACTTCTCGGAGAACCTCCAACTCGAGCTGGAGTTCGACCCCGACGATGAGGACCTGAACCCCGGCCCCCGCTGGGGCACCTCGGTGGAGGAATGCAAAGAGAAGGACATGACCTACTCGGCGCCCATCCTGGTGCAGGCCCGGTTCTCGAACCGCCTCACCGGCGAGATCATCGAGCAGGTCGTGTTCTTGGGCGACTTCCCCGTTATGACCGACAAGGGAACGTTCATCGTGAACGGAACCGAGCGGGTCGTGGTCTCCCAGCTCGTGCGCTCCCCGGGAGTGATCTTTCAGCCCGGCGAGCGATTCCGGCTCCGCAACCTGAGCAAGCACCAGCTGGTCACCGGCACCATCCACCCCTACCGGGGAGAGTGGATCGAATTCGACGTCGAGCACAAGCCGGGCCGCAACCCCACCGCGGGCGCCCGAGTGGCCCGCAAGCGCCGCATGAGCCTGTTCACGCTGCTGCGGGCCCTGGGCTACGACGAGGAGAACGCCCCCGGATTTCTTGACCGGTTCGTGGGCTACTTCGACTTCTTGGCCGACCAGTGGGAGAGCGACAAGCACCAGCACACCACCCAAGACGAGGCCTTGCTGGAGATCTACAAGCGGGCCCGTCCCGGCGAGCCCCAATCGGTGGAGGCGGCCCGGAACTATTTCCGCAACGCCTTCTTCGAGAGCCGCCGCTATGACCTGTCCCGAGTGGGACGCTACAAGCTCGACCGCAAGCTGGGGCCCGAGCTCGACCGCATCGAGGAGCTCTTCGGCCTGACGCTGGAGAGTTCCGATTCGGCGCCCGCCGATCTGCCGCAGCAGTTCATACGTCCGGAGGCCGACCAACCGGTGCTCTCTCCCGCTGAAGTATTGGCTACCTGCACGTATCTTCTGCATTTGGTCAAGTTCGAGGCCGGCTACCGCCTCGACGACCAAGACCACTTTGCCAACCGCCGCATCCGCTCGGTGGGCGAACTGATCCAGAACCAAGTCCGTATCGGCCTCTCCCGCATGGAACGGGTGGTGCGAGAGCGCATGACCACCCAGGACGTGGAGGCCATCACCCCCACGTCCCTCATCAACAACCGGCCGGTGGCCGCCGCCATCAAGGAGTTCTTCGGCACCAGCCAGCTCTCCCAGTTCATGGATCAGGTGAACCCCCTGTCGGGACTCACCCACCGCCGCCGTCTGTCGGCTCTGGGTCCAGGCGGGCTGTCCCGGGAGCGGGCCGGCTTCGAGGTGCGCGACGTCCACTTCTCCCACTACGGCCGGATGTGCCCCATCGAGACACCTGAGGGTCCCAACATCGGCCTGATCGGCGCGCTGGCCTCCTATGGAAGGGTCAACGAGTTCGGTTTCATCGAGTCCCCCTACCGGAAGGTGATCGACGGCCAGGTCACCGATGAGATCGTCTGGCTGGCCGCCGACGACGAGGAGGAGTACGTGGTGGCCCAGGCCAACGCGCCCCTCGACGAGCAGAACCGGTTCGTCAACAACCGGGTTCTGGTTCGGCGTTCCCCCCAGGCAGCCACCATGAAGGGGTTGCAGGCTCAGCTCGAGCAAGAGGTGTTCTTCGGGGCCACCACTGAGATTTCCTCGGTGCCGCCCGACGAGGTCCAGCTCATGGACGTCTCTCCTAAGCAGATCGTCTCGGTGGCCACGGCACTCATCCCGTTCCTCGAGCATGACGATGCCAACCGGGCTCTCATGGGGGCCAACATGCAGCGCCAGGCCGTGCCCTTGATCCGGACAGAGGCGCCGTTTGTGGGGACCGGGATCGAAAGCAAGGCCGCTCGGGATGCAGCCGACATGATCATCGCCGAAGAAGACGGCACGATCACCGATGTCGCCGGTGAGAGCATCACGGTCGACTACAAGAACTCCGGCCCGTCCAAGTTCAAGCTCATGAAATTCGAGCGGTCCAACCAAGACACCTGCATCAACCAAAAGCCGTTGGTGCAGACCGGCGACCGGTTCCGCAAGGGCGACATCCTGGCCGACGGACCGTCCACCGACAACGGTGAGATTGCCCTGGGCAAGAACCTGCTGGTGGCGTTCATGGCCTGGGAGGGCTACAACTTCGAAGACGCCATCATCCTGAGCGATCGGCTGGTGCGCGACGACGTTCTCACCTCCATTCACATCCACGAGCACGAGATCGATGCCCGGGACACCAAGCTCGGTCCCGAGGAGATCACCCGGGACATCCCGAACTTGTCGGAGGAGATCCTGGCGAACCTCGACGAGGAGGGCATCATCCTCCCCGGCGCCGAGGTCGGCCCTGGCGATGTGCTGGTGGGCAAGGTCACTCCCAAGGGAGAAACGGAGCTGACCCCGGAGGAGCGCTTGCTGCGGGCCATCTTCGGGGAGAAGGCCCGGGAGGTGCGCGACACCAGCCTCAAAGTCCCCCACGGCGAGAACGGCAAGGTCATCGACGTCAAGAAGTTCAACCGCCATGCCGGCGATGAGCTCCCTCCCGGGGTCAACCAGCTGGTCCGGGTGTACGTGGCCCAAAAGCGGAAGATCTCTGTCGGCGACAAGCTGGCCGGCCGCCACGGCAACAAGGGGGTCATCTCCAAGATCCTCCCGATGGAGGACATGCCCTACATGGCCGACGGCACCCCCGTGGACATCATCTTGAACCCGCTAGGGGTCCCCTCCCGCATGAACGTGGGCCAGGTGCTGGAAGCCCACTTGGGCTATGCGGCCCGCTGGGGTTGGGATGTAAACGGCCAAGTGGGTGAGGAACCCGAACGGGGCGACGGGCGCAAGACCCGCCCAGCCACCCGAGCTGCCGCCCTGGTGGCAACTCCAGTATTCGACGGGGCCCATTGGGACGAGGCCGGTCACTCCGGGCAGCATCCCACCATCCAGCAACTCCTGGAGAACATCAAGCCTGAAACCTCCGACGGGGAGCGCCTCGTCGGGTCCGACGGCAAGGCCGAGCTCTACAACGGCCGCACCGGCGAGCCCTACGACAACCGGATCATGGTCGGCTACATGTACATGTTGAAGCTGGCCCATCTGGTGGACGACAAGATCCACGCCCGGTCCACCGGTCCGTACTCGATGATCACCCAGCAGCCCCTCGGCGGCAAGGCCCAATTCGGCGGCCAGCGCTTCGGCGAGATGGAAGTGTGGGCCCTAGAGGCCTATGGCGCGGCCTACTGCCTCCAAGAACTGCTCACCATCAAGTCTGATGATGTGCTCGGTCGGGTGCGGGTATACGAGGCCATTGTCAAAGGCGACAACATCCCCGAGCCGGGCATTCCGGAGAGCTTCAAAGTGCTCATCAAGGAAATGCAGGCTCTGTGCCTGAACGTGGAAGTCAGGGACACCGCGGGACAGCAAGTGGAGATCACCGAACTAGACGACGATGCCTTCCGCACTTCTGAGGAGCTGGGCATCGACATTTCGCGCCCCGAACGGGGATCAGATGATGAAGACGAGCGCCGCGTCGCAGGGAGGCCGTTCTAAATGTTGGACGTCAACGCTTTCGATCAGCTCTCCATTGGGTTGGCCACTGCCGATGCCATTCGGACTTGGTCCAATGGCGAGGTAAAGAAGCCCGAGACCATCAACTACCGCACGCTCCGTCCGGAAAAGGACGGGCTGTTCTGCGAGAAGATCTTCGGGCCCACCAAAGACTGGGAGTGCTACTGCGGCAAGTACAAGCGCATCCGCTTTAAGGGCATCATCTGCGAGCGCTGCGGCGTGGAGGTGACTCGCTCCAAGGTGCGCCGAGATCGGATGGGGCACATCGAGCTCGCCGCCCCGGCCGTGCACATCTGGTACCTGCGGGGTACCCGGTCGTGGCTGGCCTACCTGCTGATGGGCACCGAGCCCAAGGAGGAGCTCAAGGCCAAGCAACTTGAGAAGGTCATCTACTTCGCGGCCAACCTGGTCACCGAGGTGGACGAGGACGAGCGTCACCAGCGGCTTCCCGAGCTCGAACGGGAGATGCACGAGGAAATCCAAGCCATCCGCGAAGAACACCAAGAGCGCCGTAACGAGCGTCTGGCCGAGCTGGAGGCGGAGCTGGCCGAACTGGAGGCCGCTGAGGCCAAGGACTCGGAGAAGAACTCCCGGCAGAAGGCTTCCGAAAAAGACCTGCTCGCCCTCGACGAGGAATACGAAGACGAGATCGACCTGGTCGAACGGGCCTTCGAAGAGTTCTCCAGCCTGTTCCCCCGCAAGATCATCGAAGACGAGGAGCTGTGGCGGGAGATGGAAGACCGCTACGGCGACCTGTTCTCCGGGGGCATGGGCGCGGCGGTCATCGCCACGCTCATCGACAGCGTTGACCTCGACGAGGAGGAGCGCAAGCTACGAGAGCAGCTCGATCCTCCCGAGGGCCAAAAGAAGCTGTCCCAACAGCGCGAGCAGAAGGCCATCAAGCGGTTGAAGATCGTGTCGGCCTTCAATCGTCGCGACCAGCACGGCCGGCGGGTCAACGACCCCCGGGCCATGATCCTGGACGCCGTTCCGGTCATCCCCCCGGAGCTGCGCCCCATGGTGCAGCTGGACGGCGGCCGGTTCGCCACCTCTGACCTGAACGACCTCTACCGCCGGGTCATCAACCGCAACAACCGCCTCAAGCGGCTACTCGACTTGGGCGCGCCCGAGATCATCGTCAACAACGAGAAGCGCATGCTCCAAGAGGCGGTGGACGCCCTGTTCGACAACGGTCGCCGGGGACGCCCGGTGACCGGTCCGGGCAACCGGCCGCTCAAGTCGCTGTCCGACATGCTCAAGGGCAAGCAGGGACGCTTCCGCCAGAACCTGTTGGGCAAGCGGGTCGACTACTCCGGGCGCTCGGTCATCGTGGTCGGCCCCACCCTCAAGCTGCACCAATGCGGCCTGCCCAAGCTCATGGCCCTGGAGCTGTTTAAGCCCTTTGTCATGAAGAAGCTGGTGGAAGAGGACTTGGCTCAGAACATCAAGTCGGCCAAGCGGATGGTCGAGCGCCGTCGCCCCCAAGTGTGGGACGTGCTCGACGAGGTCATCCAAGAGCACCCGGTGCTGTTGAACCGGGCCCCAACCCTGCACCGTCTGGGCATCCAGGCCTTTGAGCCGGTGCTGGTGGAGGGCAAGGCCATCCAGATCCACCCGCTGGTGTGCACCGCATTCAACGCCGACTTCGACGGCGACCAGATGGCGGTCCACTTGCCGCTGTCGGCCCAGGCCCAAGCCGAGGCCCGGGTGCTGATGCTGTCGGCCAACAATGTGCTGAGCCCTGCTCACGGGCGGCCTTTGGTCACTCCCGGCCAGGATATGATCATCGGGGCCTACTACCTCACCGAGGAAGTGGAGGGCGCTCGGGGCGAGGGGCGGATTTTCCGCCATCAGCACCAGATCGAGCGGGCCTTCGAATCCGGCGAGGTCGAATTGCACGCCCGCATCGAATATCGCATCCCGCAGTTGGTGGACACCCCGGCCAACGGCGACGCGGCCACCTATACCCCCACCACGGTGGGCAGAGTGTTCTTCAACAGCACCCTGCCCGACGACTTCCCGTATGTGAACCATGTGGCCACCAAGCGGGACATCACCGCGATCGTCGACCGGCTGGCCCAGCAGTACACCAAAGAGGTGGTGGCCCGCAGCCTCGACGCCCTGAAGAACCTGAGCTTCGAGTTCGCCAGCCAATCCGGGCTCACCGTGTCGGTGGACGACATCAAAGTCCCCCATGACAAACAGAGCATCCTGGACCGGTACGAGAAGGAAGCCGACAAGGTCGAGAACCAGTTCCGGCGGGGGATCATCACCGACGGAGAGCGCCGCCAGAAAGAGGTCGAGATCTGGACTGAGGCCACCGAGATGGTGCGCCAGCGCATGGAGGCAGTGCTCAAGTCCGAGAAGTTCAACCCCATCGACATGATGGTGGGCTCTGGTGCCCGGGGGAACATGATGCAGGTCCGCCAGATCGCGGGCATGCGGGGCCTCGTGGCCAATCCCCGGGGCGACATGATTCCCCGTCCAATCAAGAGCAACTTCCGCGAGGGCCTGACGATGCTGGAGTACTTCATCGCCACCCCTGGCGCCCGCAAGGGTCTGGTGGACACCGCCCTTCGCACCGCGGACTCCGGCTATCTCACGCGTCGTCTGGTGGACGTGGCCCAAGAGGTCATCATCAACGACCGGGATCCGTTCGAGTCCGGAGGGCCGGTTCGGGGTATCTGGATCGAAGATGTCGTGCCCGATGAGCCGGGCAAGCGCACTTATCTGGAAACCCGTCTCTTCAGCCGCACCCTGGGCGACGATGTGGCCCTGGGCGACGGCACGGTGCTGGAACGGGGCACCATCGTGGGCGACCAGGAGTTGGCCCTGCTGCGCGACGACCCGACAGTGACCCGAGTACGGGTGCTGTCCCCTCTCACCGACGACTCCGAGGTGGGCATCAGCCGGGCCTCATACGGGCTTTCCCTGGCCACCGGGCAGTCCATCGAGGTGGGCGAGGCGGTCGGCGTCATCGCCGCCCAGTCCATTGGCGAGCCGGGCACGCAGCTAACCATGCGCACCTTCCACACCGGTGGTGTGGCCGGCAAGGACATCGCCGGCGGTCTGCCCCGGGTGGTTGAGCTGTTCGAAGCCCGCACCCCCAAGGGCAAGGCCGAGTTGACCCGGATCTCCGGCGTGGTCCGCATCAGCGAAGAAGACGGCAAGGTCAGCCGGCTGGCGGTGGTGGGCGACGATGGGTCTGAGTGGTCCATGGTTATCGACCCAGCGTGGAAGCTGGCCGTGGTCGAAGGTCAAGAGGTGGCCGCCGGCGATCCGGTGGCCCAAGCCGACGGGCCCCGCGATCCCAAGGAGCTCCTTGAGATCCGCGGCGTGCGGGAGACCCAGCAATACCTGGTAGACGAGGTCCAGCGGGTGTACCGAGACCAGGGCGTGTCCATCCATGACAAGCACATCGAGCTGATCGTGCGTCAGATGACCCGCCGGGTGGCCATCCAGGAGCCGGGAGACTCCGAATTCCTTCCCGGCGAGCGAGTGGATTCCCAGGTGTTCACCAACGTGAACCGATCGCTGGCCCAAGAGGGCAAGCGCCCGGCCGAGGGTCGGCCCGAACTCATGGGCATAACCAAGGCCTCCTTGGCCACCGACTCCTGGTTGTCGGCCGCGTCGTTCCAGGAGACCACCCGGGTGCTCACCGAAGCAGCCATCGAGTCCCGCCATGACGGGCTCATCGGCCTGAAGGAGAACATCATCATCGGCAAGCTGATTCCCGCCGGGACCGGGATGGAGTTGTATCGTGAGATCGCCACCCAGGCCCCCGACTACACCCCGATGGAGTACTACACCTCCACTGATGACGATGTTGACCTGGCAGATCAGTTCGCTCACTGGAACTCGCCGACCGAGGCCACCGAGGCCGACGTGTTGCCGATGGGAACAATAGGGGCGTAGACTGTTCACCGGAGCGTGGGATTTGCTGCGCTCTCAATCTTGTTTCAATCAGCCCTAGGAAGTGCTGTGCCCACGATTCAGCAGCTGGTGCGCAAGGGTCGCCAGTCCAAATTCCGCAAGGAGAAGACGCCGGCTCTGAAAGGCGCGCCCCAGCGACGGGGGGTGTGCACTCGGGTTTACACCACCACTCCGAAGAAGCCGAACTCGGCACTGCGACGGGTGGCCCGCGTCCGCTTGACCAGCGGCATGGAGGTCACCGCCTACATACCCGGAGAGGGGCACAACCTCCAGGAGCACTCCATCGTCTTGGTGCGCGGCGGTCGGGTCCGGGATCTGCCGGGGGTGCGCTACAAGATCATTCGCGGCACGCTCGACACTTCGGGCGTCGCTGAGCGACGCCAAGCTCGCAGCCGCTACGGCGCCAAGAAAGAAGGCTAGCCATGCCTCGCAAGGGCCCCGCCGGGCGACGCGACCTTCCCAAGGATCCGGTCTACGGTGAACTGCTGGTTACGCAGTTCGTGAACAAGGTGCTGCAACGGGGCAAGCGCTCCACCGCGGAGCACATCGTCTACGGCGCGCTCGGCATTGTGGAACAGAAGACCAGCGCCGAGCCGATCGGCACCCTCAAGCGGGCAGTGGACAACGTGCGTCCCCAGCTCGAGGTTCGCAGCCGCCGCGTCGGCGGAGCCACCTACCAGGTTCCAGTAGACGTACGCCCCCGACGGGCGAACACGCTGGCCATCCGCTGGATTGTCAATCACGCCCGCGAGCGGCGCGAGCGCACCATGATCGATCGTTTGGCCAACGAAATTCTGGACGCCTCCAATGGTCTGGGCGCATCGGTTAAACGGCGTGACGACCTGCACAAGATGGCTGAGTCGAACCGGGCCTTTGCTCATTACCGCTGGTAGGCGGTCCCACCCCTAAAGACCATGTCTCGTCACCCGCTGGAAAAGACCCGCAACATTGGCATCATGGCCCACATCGACGCGGGAAAAACCACCTGCACCGAGCGGATCCTCTACTACACCGGCAAGGCATACAAGCTCGGAGAAGTCCACGACGGCGCCGCCACCATGGACTGGATGGAACAGGAGCAGGAGCGGGGCATCACCATCACCTCGGCCGCCACCACCGCGGAGTGGGACGGACACCGCATCAACATCATCGACACTCCCGGCCACGTGGACTTCACCATGGAGGTGGAGCGGTCCCTGCGGGTGCTCGACGGCGCGGTGGCCCTGTTCGATGGCGTCGCCGGGGTGGAGCCTCAGTCGGAGACGGTTTGGCGCCAAGCCAATAAGTACGGCGTCCCCCGGATCTGCTTCATCAACAAGCTCGACCGCACCGGCGCCAATTTCGAACAAGCCGTGCTCACCATTCAAGAGCGGTTGCGGGCCAACACCGCGGTCGTGCAGCTGCCCATCGGGCTCGAAGCCGACCTTCTCGGCGTCGTCGACCTGGTAGAGATGCGGGGCCTGGTGTGGCGGGGCGACGACTTGGGGGCAACCTGGGAGGTCACCGAGATTCCCGACGACCTCAAGGACAAGGCGGAGGAAGCCCGCCTGGAGCTCATCGACCAGCTCACCCAATTCGACGAGAACCTGCTGGAGAAATACGTCGAAGACGAGGATTCGATCACCCCGGCCGACCTGCGGGCCGCGCTGCGGGCCGGCACCCTGTCGCTCGAAATCGTGCCGGTGCTGTGCGGATCGGCCTTCAAGAACAAGGGCATACAGCCCCTGCTGGATGCGGTCATCGAGTACCTGCCCTCTCCGCTGGACGTCCCCGCGGTGCGAGGGATCCACAAAGGAGAGGTCTGCGAGCGGACCACCGCCGACGACACGCCGTTCAGCGCGCTGGCGTTCAAGATCATGAGCGATCCCCACGTCGGCAAGCTCACGTACTTCCGGGTTTACAGCGGCCAGTTGGACAAGGGCAGCCAGGTGGTCAATCCCCGCACCGGCCGCAAGGAGCGGGTCGGGCGCATCCTGGAGATGCACGCCAACGACCGGGAAGACCTCGACGTAGTGCGGGCGGGAGACATCGTGGCCGGCATCGGCCTCAAAGACGTCCGCACCGGTGACACCCTGGCCCATCCCAACCACCCCCTCGAACTGGAGCAGATGGACTTCCCCGACCCGGTTATCCAGGTGGCGGTGGAGCCCCGCACCAAGGCCGACCAAGACAAGCTGGGCAAGGCCATGTCCGCTTTGGCCGAGGAGGATCCGACGTTCCAGGTCCGCACCGACGAGGAGACCGCGCAGACCCTTATCGCCGGCATGGGCGAACTGCACCTGGAGGTGCTGGTAGAGCGCATGCTGCGCGAGTTCAACGTGGACGCCTCGGTGGGCAAGCCCCAGGTGGCCTACCGGGAGACCATTTCTTCACCGGTGACCAAGTACACCCACACTCACAACAAGCAGACCGGCGGCTCCGGCCAGTATGCGGAGATCACCTTCAACCTGGAGCCCAACGACCCGGGCAAGGGCTACGAGTTCGCCAGCGAAGTCACCGGCGGGCGCATTCCCCGGGAGTACATCCCCGCAGTGGACAGCGGCATGCAAGACGCCATGACCACCGGACCGCTGGCCGGCTTCCCGGTCGTAGACCTCAAAGTGACGCTCACCGACGGAAAGCACCACGAGGTGGACTCGTCGGACATGGCCTTCAAGATCGCGGCCACCGCCGCCTTCCGAGACGCTGCTCGCCGGGCCAAGCCCATTCTCTTAGAACCGATCATGGCCGTTGACGTGGTGACTCCCGAGGAGTACATGGGCGATGTCATCGGCGACTTGAACGGTCGGCGGGGCAAGATCGACAGCATGGAGCAGCGAGGTCGCGAACAAATTGTCAAGGCCCATGTGCCACTCTCGGAAATGTTCGGATACGCTACCGAACTCCGTTCGCGGACACAGGGCCGCGCAACGCACACCATGCAGTTCGACACCTATCGGCAGGCGCCGGCCAAGGTGCAGGAGGAAATCGTCGCCCGCATAAGGGGCGAATAATCATGGGCAACCAACCCACCCTCGGAGGTTGAAAGAAAATGGCAAAGGAAACATTCGAGCGCACTAAGCCGCACTTGAACGTGGGCACGATGGGCCACATCGACCACGGCAAGACCACATTGACCGCGGCGATCACCAAGGTGCTGTCGGAGGCTGATCCTTCCTCCACTCAGTTCACCGAGTTCGACAACATCGACAAGGCCCCCGAAGAGCGGGAGCGGGGCATCACCATCAACGTGGCCCACGTCGAGTACGAGACTCCGAACCGGCACTACGCCCACGTGGATATGCCCGGACACGCCGACTACATCAAGAACATGATCACCGGCGCCGCCCAGGTTGACGGTGCCATTTTGGTGGTGTCGGCGGCCGATGGCCCCATGCCCCAGACCCGCGAGCACGTTCTACTGGCCCGCCAGGTAGGCGTGCCCGCCATCGTGGTCGCCCTGAACAAGGTCGACATGGTGGACGATGAGGAGCTGTTGGAGCTGGTGGAGCTCGAGGTGAGGGAGCTGCTCAGCGAGTACGACTTCCCCGGCGACGACATTCCGGTGATCCCGGTTTCGGCCCTCAAGGCCCTCGACGGCGACGGCGACGCCGCCCAGCAGGTGATCGACCTGATGGAGCAGGTGGATGCCTACATCGAGGAGCCCGAGCGCGACGTGGACAAGCCGTTCCTCATGCCCATCGAGGACGTTTTCTCCATCACCGGACGAGGCACCGTGGTCACCGGCCGGGTGGAGCAGGGCATCGTCAACACCGGCGACAAGGTGGAGATCGTCGGCATCAAAGACACTGCCGAGACCGTGTGCACCGGGGTGGAGATGTTCCGCAAGCTGCTGGACGAGGGCCGCGCCGGCGACAACATCGGCGCCCTTTTGAGGGGCACCGACAAGGACGAGGTCCAGCGCGGCCAGGTGTTGGCCAAGCCCGGATCCATCACCCCCCATACCAACTTCGAGGCCCAGGTCTACGTGCTGACCAAAGAAGAGGGCGGACGCCACAAGCCGTTCTTCAGCAACTACCGGC